>DASXYE010000339.1:0-6642 GCA_036502695.1 Jatrophihabitantaceae bacterium | reverse complement strand
CGACGGTCGGAGATCGGTCTGCGCCGCGCCCTCGGTGCCACGAGGGGCCAGGTGCGTCTGCAGTTCCTCAGCGAAGGTGTATTGCTGGCCGTCCTTGGTGGCGCGATCGGCGTCGGTCTCGGCGCGTTGTCGACCGCGATCTACGCGTCGACCAAGCACTGGTCGATCGTCGTTCCGTTACCGGCCTGGGCCGGCGGTCTTGGTGCGGCACTGGTCATCGGTGCCATCGCCGGGCTCCTGCCCGCGCTGCGCGCGGCCCGCATGTCCCCCACGGAGGCGCTGTGGACCGTGTAGGGCGTAGATGCAGGAAGATCGCCTCGCCGGCCTGATCTTCCTGCGCATGCAGCCCTGTGAGGCAGCGCGCGCAGGAAGATCGCGTTGTCGGGCCGATCTTCCTGCGCAGGCTGTGGTGCGGCTGCCGTGCGCAGGAAGATCGTCAACGCAGGTCGGGCAACCCGATCCGGCGGAACGTGATCGTGTCGCTCGACGTTGCCCGGCCGGTCTCGTAGAGCAGGCCGACGGTGTTGCCGTCGAGCGGCACCAGGTCGGAGTACGCGGCCGGCCAGCCGGAGACGGCGAACGGGTCGGTCCAGGTGCGGCCCTGGTCGTGACTGACCCGGATCGTCAGGGCGGCGCGGGCCGCCGGGTCGGCCGGTCCGGAGTAGAGCAGCGGCCCGTGGCGGACCTGCAGGACGCTGCCCTCGACGACGGGGCCGGCGATCGTGTCCTGCGGCGCGTACGGCGCGTCCAGGGTTGCCCCGCCGTCGCTGGAATACGCGTCGGTACGAGTACCCGGCGCGGTGCCGTTGTGATCGCGCGCATTGAAGTACAGCCGGCCGTCGTCGAGCTGTGTCGCGCTCGTCTCGTTGACGTTGAGGTAGCCGTCCGGGTTGTCGTCGGAGAAGCCGATGTGCCAGGTGGCGCCGTGGTCGTCGCTGTAGATGTCGTGGCCGCCGTAGTACTTCACCTCGGAGCCGAGGTCGGTGGATCCGGGCGGCGGGGCGATCGAGTGGTTCGCCGGAACGACCAGGCGCCCGGCGTGCGGCCCGGTGGTCAGCGCGGTGGCATGGCCCGGCCCGGTGGCGTACCAGCGCCAGTCGGCCCGCTTCGTGTCGGACGTGATCTCGCGGAGCGCGCTGAACGTCGCCCCGTTGTCGGAGCTGGTCTGCACGAACACCCGCCGCGACTGCTCCGGCGTGACCTTGCCCTGCAGGATCTGCGTCTCGGTGACCGAGCCGGCGTTGTACGACGTGACCAGCACGATCTGCCGGGTGGCCGGGTCGAGCACCGGCGCCGGGTTGCCACGCGTATCGCCGTCGCCGCGGGCCACGACCTGCAGCGGTGCCCACGTGCAGCCACCGTCGGCCGACCGCTTCAGCACGACGTCGATGTTGCCCGAGTCGGCGGTGCCGGCCCGGCGGCCTTCGGCGAAGGCCAGCACCGAGCCGTCTGCGGCCGTGATCACCGCCGGGATGCGGTAGCTGGCGTACCCGTCGGCTCCCGCGGTGTACGGGACCGATTCCGTACACCGGGGTACGGACGAGGGCGAACCGTTGGCGGCGGTCGCCGTCACGGCGGTTGCGGTCACGGCGGCCGCGACGCAGGCGACGCCGATCCCGCCGGCGATCAGGATCTTTCGCATCAGCGGATCTCCCCTGGCTTCGGTGCGAGCTTGTCCCAGAAGGCGCAGTTGTGCTGCGCGGCGAGCTGTTCGGTGGTGACGAGCTCGCTGTCCCCCGCCGGCTGCAGCGACAGCACCTCGCTGCTGCCCGATCGGTGGTAGGCCGGCCACGGCGGGGTGCCGTACGCGACGGGGTCGCCGTTGCGGGCGAACTGCCCGACGGTGGCCAGCTCCTCGTTCTGCAGGGCCAGCTGGTTGGCGTCCAGCGCCGGGTTGGACGGCGTGAGGTACCAGGCGCGCACGTGCTGGGCGCCCGGGGCCGACCCCGCGGGATTGGACGCGACGTAGGGCGGGATGTCGTTGTCGTCGATCTCGTAGACGTGCACCGGCATCCATCGGGCCGCCTCGGCGTTGACGCGCAGCGAGGCGCACACCGTGTTGGAGTCGGCCGACACCGTCCGGAACGCGATCGCCGCGGAACCGAAGTGGCTCAGCGGGTACCGGGCCAGCACCTCGTCGGCGTGCGCGCCGTACTGGGTGTCGACAAGCTGGGTGTAGCCCTGCGTGGTGGTCACGTCACCGACCAGGTTCTCGTCGCGGCCGCTGCCGGCGATGAGCGGCACCTTGTTGAGGTTGCCGGTCTGCAGGGCCTGCCGGTAGGACCGGGTCAGCGTCGTCCCGTTGATCGTCGGGCCGACCGTGCCGTGGCCACCGTCCTGGTACCCGTACGGCACCCCGGTCTCGGCCTGCTGGGGCGTCAACGACCGCAGGCAGTCCGCGACCTGGGCGGGGTCCGTGCAGCCGACGCTGTCGGCGTAGTCGGCGCCCGCGGCGTTCGCCTCGGCCTGGCTCGGCAGATCGGACTTGCAGTCCTGCGTCTCCAGGGTGGTCGGGCTGCCCAGCAGCGTGTTGTACTCGCCGCCCTCGGCGATGGCCCGCTGGAACAGGCCGGCCGCGGTGGGCGAGGCGATCGCGTCGCAGACGCTGGAGGCCCCCGCCGACTCGCCGTAGATGGTGACGTTGCTTGGGTTGCCGCCGAACTGCGCGATGTTGTCGCGCACCCAGCGCAGGGCCGCCTGCTGGTCCTGCAGCCCCCAGTCGCCGGAGTGCGCGCCCAGGGCGGATCCGGCGAGGAACCCGAAGATGCCCAGCCGGTAGTTCAACGACACCACCACCGCGTGCGCCGAGTTGGCCAGCAGCGTGTAGTCGCCGTCGCCGGACAGCGTGACGAACCCGCCGCCGTGAAAGTGCACGAGCACCGGCAGGTTCTGCGTGCCGTCGTTCGGCCGGGTGACGTCGAGGAACAGGCAGACCTCGCTGCCGGACACCGTCGGGCTCCAGTAGGCCTGCGCGCACTGGTTGCCGAACGCCGTCGCGGGCCGGGTCTCCGTCCACGGGGTGGGCGGTTGCGGCGACGCCCAGCGCAGCGGCCCGACGGGCGGGGCCGCGTACGGGACGCCCAACCACTCGGCGGCGCCCTTGGCAAGGATGCCGCACACCGGGCCGCTGGTGGTCGGCGTCGTGGTACCGGCTGCGCAGGCCACCGCCGCGGGACCGTCCGGCTGCGACGGGCCGGCCGCGGCGGTCACGGCCCCGGCGGCGCACAGCAGGCCGACAGCTCCGACGATCAGGGTCCTGCGCATCATGACTCCCCGTGGATCTGGTCGAACGGCAGCCGCAGTACCTCGCCCGTGCGCGGGTCGGCGTTGCGCAGCCGGACCTGGTCGAGCTCGGCCGCGGACAGGGCGCGGTTGTAGATGCGCACCTCGTCGAGGGTGCCGTCGAAGCGGTAGGCGTTGTCGAGCCGTTGGCCGACCTGGATCTGGAACGACACGGTCTGGCTGATCGACCCCGGGGCGTCCGGCCCGGACGCGACGAACGCGCCGTCGACGTACATCAGCAGCAGCCCGCCGGTGCGCTCCAGCGCGACGTGGTGCCAAGCCTGGTCCGCGTACGCGTCCTTCGACGAGATCGACCGGGAGCCGCCCGCCGTGGTCGTCATCGCGATCAACCGGTGGTTGGCCGGTTCGCCGCGCAGCCACATCTGGGGAGCCGTCGTGCCCATGCCCCCCATCCAGAGCAGCACCTGCGGTGCGGTGCTGGCCCCGTAGCGGAACCATGCCGTCCAGGTGAAATCACCGGCGCCGGGTGGCTGGGCCGGGTTCCACGGGACCCGGACGTAGTCGTCGGTGCCGTCCAGGGCCAGGCCACCGCCGAACCGCCCGTCCGTCAAGGACGCGCCGCCCAGCACGTGCGCGTCGGCGTGGTGCGACGCGTCGGGGGTTACCGGGCCGGCCGAGTTGTGCGTGCCGAGGTAGGCCTCGTTGAACCGGGCGAAGCGGATCTCGTCCCGCGCGTCGACGGCCCCACCCTCGTACATCAGCCCGATGTCGGATCCGCTGATCTGGACGAGGTCGGAGTAGCCGGACCAGTCCGAGGTGATCAGCCGGCCCTGGTCGGCGTTCTCCCAGGTGCGGCCGTCGTCGTAGGACGAGCGGATCATCATCCAGCGGCGGCGATCGGTGTCCGACGGCGACGAGAACAGCATCCGGCCGTCGCTCAGGCGCAGTACCGAACCCTGCACCATCGGCGTGACCAGATCCGGGATGGTCGTGAACGGCCGGGCGAACGTCTGCCCGCCGTCGCGGCTGATCGCGTAGTCGCGGTTGCCGATGTCGGTGCCGCCCTGCTCGCGGCCGGCGGCGTAGATCGTGCCGTCGGGCAGCTCGGTCACGCTGACCTCGGACGGCTTCTGGGTGAACGTTCCCCCCGGCGGGAACGGGTACGTGTCGACGGCCCCGACGTGCCACGACGCGCCGTGGTCGTCGCTGTAGATCAACGCGGCGTGGTTGGCGATCGGCGTGACGCCGTTGCTCGTCTCGGCGTTCACTCCGAAGATCAGCCGTCCGGCGTGGCGTCCGTGCGCGAGCTGGATGCCGTGCACCGGGCCGGACGCGTACCACGAGTCCCAGTCCGGACGGGACGCCTGCGCGCTGATGTCGACCGGGGCCGACCAGGTCAGGCCGTCGTCGTCGCTGTACTGCTCGTGCGGGGTGCGCGGGCACGGGGTGGCGCAGCCGGCGCTGTCGGTTCGGCCTTTGTTGTACGTGGTGATCAGCACGATGCGTCCGGTCGTGCGGTCGACGATCGGCACCGGGTTGCCGTGCGTGTCGCCGCCGCCCGGATTGACCACCTGCAGCGGCGACCACGAGCGGCCGCCGTCGGTGGAGCGCTTCATCACCAGGTCGATGTCGCCGGCGTCGCCGCAGTTGTTCACGCGCCCTTCGGCGAAGGCCAGCAGCGTGCCGTGCGTGGTGCGCACGATGGCCGGGATGCGAAAGCACGCGTAGCCCGGGTCCTGCGACGCCTTGAACAGCACCTGTTGGTCGAAGTACGGGGCGGCGGGCTGCGCGCTGACAGCACGCACCGGCACCAGGACGGAACAGAGCAGAACGATCCCCCCGATGATCGCCTTCATAGCAGTCCAGCCTCCGAAAGTTTGTCCTTGATCTGCAGGAGCTCCTCTTCGGTGAGGGGCAATTGGGGTGGAGCCATCAGGGCGTTCTCGATCAGCCCGCGCAGCTTCATGCCGGCCTTGAAGGCGCCCAGCCCCGCCGATCCGGCGCCCACCCGCCCGGGTGAGGCCACGTGCACGATCGTGAACAGCCGCATGAGCCGTTCCTGCTCGGCGCGGGCCGCGCGCAGGTTGCCGGCCCGCACGTGGTCATAGATCGCGACGTAGCCGGTCGGGTCGACGTTGCCCAGCCCCGGCACGGCTCCGTCGGCGCCCATGGTCAGCGCCGAGTCGACGACGATCTCCGAGCCGGTGAACACCGCGAAGCCATCCAGCCCGCGATCCTGCTTGCCCAGCAGCACGTACCGGAAACCCGCCTCGTCGCCGCTGGAGTCCTTCAGACCGCGCAGCACGCCGTCGGCGGCCAGCCGCAGCACCATGTCCCCGTTCAGCTTGGAGTGCACGGCGACCGGGATGTCGTAGGCGAAGATCGGCAACGCCGTGCGCTCGTGCAGCAGCCGGAAGTGGTGCTCGATCTCGGCGACGTGGGTGCGCGTGTAGAACGGCGCGGTGACGACGACGGCATCCGCGCCGGCATCCTCGGCGGCACGCACGTGCTCGGCGACCCGCAGCGTGGTCATGTCGATGCAGCCGGCCAGCACCGGCACCCGCCCGGCGACGTGCTCGACCGCGGTCTCGATGGTGATCCGCCGCTGCACATCCGGCAGAAATGCAGCCTCGCTGGATGATCCGAGGACGAACAGCCCGTGCACGCCGGCGTCGATCTGGAAGTCGATGATCCGGCGCAGCGACGTCGTGTCGACGGCGTAGTCGTCGTCGAACGGCGTGCAGAGCGGCGGGATGATGCCGGCGAATTCCATGCAGTGCTCCTACTGGATAGCGGCGTGCGGTACTTCCGGGTGGATGCAGCGGAACGTGTGCTCGGTGGACGCTGCCTGCAGTGGCGGCAACTCCAGTGCGCACTCGTCGGTGGCCTTCCAGCACCGGGTGCGGAAGTTGCAGCCGCTCGGCGGGGCCGTGGCCGAGGGCACCGGTCCGCTGAGGACGATCGGCTCGGTCTCGTGCAGCAGGCTGGGCGTCGCCGAGAACAGCGCCCGCGTGTAGGGATGCCTTGCCCCGTCGGGGATGTCGGCGGCCGGTGCCTCCTCGGCGATGCGGCCGAGGTACATGGTGACGATGCGGTCGCTCATCGTCCGCACGGTCTGGATGTCGTGCGAGACGAACACCATCGCCAGGTCGAGCTCGCGGCGCAGATCGATGAGCAGGTTCAGGATCTGGGCGCGCACCGACACGTCCAGAGCGGACGTCGGCTCGTCCGCCACCAGCAGCGCCGGCCGCAGCGCGAGCGCCCGGGCGATGGCCACCCGCTGGCGTTGCCCGCCGGACAGCTGCCCGGGCACGGCATCGGCCACGCTGGCCGGTAGCCCGACCAGCGACATCAGCTCGCGCACCCGCTCGCGGCGCTCGGACGACGTGCCGACGCGGT
>DASXYE010000338.1:0-11669 GCA_036502695.1 Jatrophihabitantaceae bacterium | reverse complement strand
GCGACGAGCAGGTCGCGCACGCTGCGGGCGAACCCGTCCAGCGAGTAGTGAACGGGCGTCGACGGTGGCTTGTCGGACACACCGTGACCGAGCAGGTCCGGGGCGATGACGCGCATCCCGCGCTCGGCCAGCGCCGCGATGGCCGGCGACCAGGTGCTGCTGTCCGACACCAGCCCGTGCACCAGCACGACGACCGGCCCGTCGGACGGGCCGACGTCTTGGTAGTACAGCCGGTGACCCGACTGCTGCACGGAGAAAGGCAGCACGCCCAGGACGGTACGTGACCGTCCTGGGCGAGCGCGAATTACGCGGCGAGCGCGAATTACGCTGCGGCCGCGACCTCGGCGTCAGCCGAAGCATCTCCCGAAGCATCGGTCGACAGCGCGTAGGCCAGGATGTCGGCCACGTCGGTGACGGGGCGGACGTCCAGCGCTTCGAGGACATCGGCCGGGACGTCGTCCAGGTCGGGCTCGTTGCGCGCCGGGATGAACACCGTGCGCAGGCCGGCCCGCTGGGCGGCGAGCAGCTTCTGCTTGACGCCGCCGATGGGCAGCACCCGGCCGTTCAGCGTGACCTCGCCGGTCATGCCGACGTCGGCCCGCACCGGGACCCCCGAGGCCAGTGAGGCCAGGGCGGTCACCATCGTGACACCGGCGGACGGTCCGTCCTTGGGAACGGCGCCGGCCGGCACGTGCACGTGGACGGCGCGATCCAGCGGCAACTCCGGGCGGTGCGAGCGCAGGTAGGACAGCGCGATCTGCGCCGACTCCTTCATCACATCGCCGAGCTGGCCGGTCAGGGTCAGGCCGGCGCGGCCGTCCATGGCGGTGGCCTCGATGAACAGCACGTCGCCGCCGGTGCCGGTGACGGCCAGTCCGGTCGCGACGCCGGGCACGGCCGTCCGCTCGGCGGATTCCGGCGTGAACCGGGGCCGGCCGAGGTAGTCGCGCAGGTTGTCGGCGTCGACGGACACCGGCACCTGGCCGTCACCGGCCAGGGCCGTCGCGACCTTGCGCAGCACCTTCGCCAGCGCCCGCTCGAGCTGCCGGACGCCCGCCTCACGCGTGTACTCGGCCGCGATCAGCCGCAACGCCTCGTCGGAGATCGTCACGTCCTCGGCGGACAGCGCCGCCCGCGAGAGCTGCCGGGGCAGCAGGTGCGTGCGGGCGATGGCCACCTTATCGTCCTCGGTGTAGCCGTCGAGGGTGACCAGCTCCATCCGGTCCAGCAGCGCCGCCGGGATCGTCTCGACGACGTTGGCCGTGGCCAGGAACAGCACGTCGGACAGGTCCAGGTCGACCTCGAGGTAGTGGTCGCGGAACGTGTGGTTCTGCGCCGGGTCGAGCACCTCGAGCAGGGCGGCTGCCGGGTCGCCCCGGAAGTCGGAACCGAGCTTGTCGACCTCGTCCAGAAGCACGACCGGGTTCATCGACCCGGCTTCGGAGATGGCCCGCACGATGCGGCCCGGCAGCGCGCCGACGTAGGTGCGCCGGTGCCCGCGGATCTCGGCCTCGTCGCGGACGCCACCGAGCGACACCCGGACGAACTTGCGCCCGAGCGCACGCGCCACCGACTCGCCCAGCGACGTCTTG
The DNA here is from genome assembly GCA_036502695.1 of Jatrophihabitantaceae bacterium. Lineage (GTDB taxonomy): Bacteria > Actinomycetota > Actinomycetes > Mycobacteriales > Jatrophihabitantaceae > DASXRA01. Next base: position 10,077 of record DASXYE010000338.1, on the reverse strand, counting down.
CCGACCCCGGGCGGCCCGGCCAGCGCCAGCACGGCACCGGACCCGCGTCCGCCCACGACCTCCAGGCCACGAGCGGCCCGGCGCGATCGCACGGCCAAGTACTCGATGATGCGGTCCTTGACGTCGTCCAGCCCGTGGTGGTCGGCGTCGAGCACCTCGCGGGCCGCGGCGATGTCGTCGTTGTCCGTCGTGCGCGCGTTCCAGGGCAGCTCGAGCACGGTGTCGAGCCAGGTCCGGATCCAGCCGGACTCGGGGCTCTGGTCGCTGGCCCGCTCGAGCTTGCCGACCTCGCGCAGCGCCGCCTCGCGCACCTTCTCGGGCAGCTCGGCCTTCTCGACGCGACCGCGGTAGTCGTCGGCGCCGTCGGGCTCGTCCTCGCCGAGTTCCTTGCGGATGGCGGCCAGCTGCTGGCGCAGCAGGAACTCGCGCTGGCTCTTCTCCATACCGTCGCGTACGTCGTCGCGGATCTTGTCGGCGACCTCGATCTCGGCCAGGTGCTCGTGCACCCATTCGATGGCCTGGTTCAGCCGGGTCTCGACGTCGGGCGTCTCCAGCAGTTGCCGCTTCTGCTCGGTGCTCAGGTAGGAGGCGTAGCCGGCCAGGTCGGCGATGTCCGAGGGATCGGACAGCCGCTGCACCGAGTCGACCAACTGCCACGAGTCGCGGCGCTGCAGGTTCGCGATCACCAGCGTCTTGAACTCGGCGGCCAGCGTGCGGATCTCGTCGGTCGTCGGTGTCTTCTCGACCAGCTCGGCTTCCACCCACAGGGCGGCCCCCGGTCCGGTCACACCCGAGCCGATCCGGGCCCGGCCGGTGGCGCGCAGCACGGCGGCCGGCGACCCACCGGGCATCCGGCCGACCTGCTCGATCGCCGCGACCGCCCCGTAGACCGGGTAGCGGTCCTCCATCCGCGGGGTCAGCAGCAGCTGACCGTCCGCGCCGGCGCGGGCCGCGTCCACAGCACCCTGGGCGGCCTCATCCAGCTCGACCGGCACCACCATTCCCGGCAAAACCACGGTATCGGGCAAGGACAGCACCGGCAGGCGCAATATGTCGCTCATCAGTCCTCCGAAAAATTGAGTCTGATGCACTCAAGCGGTGGTGGCCTCCGGATGTTCCCGACCCCGTCCGCCGAGGGCGAACGGTGGCATCCAGGCCAAGTTGTCCCACCCTGAGCGCGCCATACGACGGCGAGGGTGGGACAACTTCGGAATCTCCCCCGAGGCTGGCCACGGACGGTCGTTCGCTGGCAGCATGTGCGGCGGCGGGCGGGCCGATCGCCAGCCGGAGGAGGGACGCCATGACCGAGCCATCCGAACCGTCCGAGCCGGATCTCGACCAGGCCGGGCGGGTGATCCTGACCGGCATCAGCTCGCGCGCGTTCGAGCACCCGGCCGATCGCACCGCGCTGACCGCGATGCGCGCGCTGCCCGGCTTCGACCAGCTGCTGCGCATTGCGTCCGGGATGCTGCGCGAGCGGCAGTACCGGCTGGTCTTCCTCTCCTCGGCGGTGCGCGTCGACGAGCGGCAGTTCGGCGATCTGCACGCGCTGCTGGGCGAGGTCTGCGCGGTGCTCGACGTCGCCGAGCGGCCCGAGCTGTTCGTCTACAACGATCCGCAGCCGAACGCGATCACTCTCGGCGTCGACCAGCCCTTCATCGCCCTGAGCAGCGGGCTGTACGAGCTGACCGACCCGGACGAGCGCCGCTTCGTCCTGGCCCACGAGGTGGGCCACGCGATGTCCGGCCACGCGCTGTACCAGTCGCTGCTGCTGCACCTGGTGAACCTGATCGGCGCCATCGGCTGGTTGCCGGTCGGCGCGCTCGGGCTGCGCGCGCTGTACGCCGCCCTGCGTGAGTGGCAACGCAAGGCCGAGCTGTCCGGCGATCGGGCCGGGCTGCTGGCCACCCAGGACCTCGACGCCGGGCTGCGCATGACGATGAAGCTGGCCGGCGGCGCGCACCTGGATCGCATCGACGTCGACGCCTTCCTCAAGCAGGGCGAGGACTACGAGGCGTCCGGCGACCTGCGCGACGGCGTCCTCAAGCTGCTCAACACCGAACGGTCGACGCATCCGTTCGCCGCGGTGCGGGCGGTGGAGCTCAACCGCTGGGCGGCCAGCGACGAGTACCGCACGATCCTCACCGGCGACTACCCGCACCGCGACGACGACCACGCGGCGAGCTTCACCGACGCCATGCGGGACGCGGCCCGCGCCTACAAGAAGCGCATCGACGAGAGCAAGGACCCGCTGGTCGGCGCCGTCCGCAACCTGAGCACCTCGGTCGGCAGCGCGGCCGACGGCATCTTCGACTGGATCAGCCGGCAGGCCCGCGGCGGCGTGCAGGACACCACGCATCCCGAGCCTGACTCCCCCGCCGACGAGGCACCCGCCGACGACGAACCACCTCCGGAGGGCAACGGCTCAGCCGGACCGGCGCCGGAGAGATAGCTGGCCAAGGCCTTCATGCCAGCAACCCGGCGACGAGCAGGTCGGCCAGCCCGAAGCCGACCGACTTGAACAGCGTCCGGCCCGACGGGGGCGGGGCCACCTCGCCACGCACGAGCGCTGCCAGCGAGACGTCGAACACCGACTCGGACACCGCGCACTCGGCCACCGCCATGATCAGATCGCCGGCCTCCTTGCGGGCGGCCTCGGCGTCGTCCACCACGACGAACGACGACGCGACGACGTCGGCGGCCACCTCGCGGGCATCGGGCACGTGCGCACCGATTGCCACGACGCAGGCGTCCGGGGCCAGGTCGGCGGCGCTCAGCACCGGCGTGGTGGCGGTCGTGCAGAGGCAGATGATGCCGGCCCCGGGGACGCCCGCCCCGACCGACGCGTCGAGCTCAGCGGCCAGCGCGGCCGCTCGCGACGGCGTCCGACCCACCACCGTCACCGACGAGATCGGCCGCACCGTCCGGATCGCCGCCACGTGCGCGCGCGCCTGCGGTCCGGTGCCCACCACGGCGAGCGTCGACGCATCCGGCGGCGCGAGCAGGTCGACCGCCAGCGCAGACAGCGCCGCCGTGCGCAGCAGGGTCAACGCTCCGGCGTCGGCCACCACAAGGGGCGTCAGCGTCGCGGCGTCGAACAACACGTAGACGCCCTGCACGCGCACCGGCCCGGTGCCGATCGTCGCGAGCTTGACGCCGGCCACCGCACCCGCCTCGGCCGGCATGACGAGCAGCTCGCCGCCCGTCCAGGCCGTCGACGTCCGCACCGGCTGCGGCCCGCCGGCGTCGAGCGCCAGCCCGTGCCGCAACGCCGCGACAGCCGCGGGCAGCGAGACGGTCGCGCGCACCGCCGCCGCGTCGAGATACCTCACCAAGAGGTGGCGACGTACTGCGTCTCGAGGTACTCGTCGATGCCCTCGAAGCCGCCTTCCCGGCCGATGCCCGATTCCTTGACGCCGCCGAACGGCGCCGCCGGGTCGGACACCAGCCCGCGATTCAGGCCGACCATGCCCACCTCGAGCCGCTCGGCGACGCGCAGTCCGCGCGCGAGGTCGCCGGTGTAGACGTAGCCGGTCAGGCCCATCTCGGTGGCGTTGGCCAGCGCGACGGCGTCGTCCTCGTCGCGCACCGAGATGATCGGCGCGACCGGGCCGAAGATCTCCTCGACGGCAACCGGCGCATCACGCGGCACGTCGGCCAGCACCGTGGCCGGGTAGAAGAAGCCGGGCCGGTCCGAGCGCGATCCGCCCAGGACGGCCCGGGCGCCGGCGGCCACCGAGTCGGACACCTTCGTCGCGATGCCGTCGACGGCCTTCTCGCTGACCATCGGGCCGAGCTGCGTGTCCTCGGCGGTGCCGGGGCCGACCCGCAGCGCGCTCATCCGGTCGGCCAGCCGGCGCGCGAACTCCTCCGCCACGCCTTCCTGCACGAGGAAGCGGTTCGCCGCCGTGCACGCCTGCCCACCGTTGCGCATCTTCGCCAGCATCGCGCCGTCGACGGCGGCGTCCAGGTCGGCGTCGTCGAAGATCAGGAACGGGCCGTTGCCGCCGAGTTCCATCGACGTCTTGACGATGCGCTCGGCCGCCTGCTTCAGCAGCTGACTGCCCACCGGCGTCGAACCGGTGAACGACAGCTTGCGCACCCGGTCGTCCCGCAGGGCCGCCGCGACCAGATCCGCAGGGTGGTCGGTGGTGAGCACGTTGACCACTCCGGGCGGCGCACCGGCGTCGGCCAGCACCTGGGTAACCAGCAAGGCCGTATAAGGCGTCTCGTGCGCCGGCTTGAGGATCACCGGGCAGCCCGCGGCCAGCGCCGGGCCGATCTTGCGGGTGGCCATCGCGGCCGGGAAGTTCCACGGGGTGAGCAGCAGCGCGACCCCGACCGGCTTGCGGAACGTCAGGATGCGGTTCGCCCCGGACGGCGCCGTGCGCAGCTCACCGCCGATGCGCACCGCCTCCTCGCTGAACCAGCGGAAGAACTCGGCGGCGTAGGTGACTTCGGCCCGCGAGTCGGTGAGCGACTTGCCCATCTCCAGGCTCATCACGTACGCGATCTCTTCGCGTCGAGAGATCATCAGCTCGAACGCCCTGCGCAGCACCTCGCTGCGTTCGCGCAGGGCGGTGGCCGACCAGGACGGCAGCGCGGCGGCGGCGGCGTTCACGGCACGGGCGACGTCGTCGTCGCCGGCCCGGGCCACCTCGCCGATGACGTCTCCGGTGGACGGATCGAGCACGGGCAGCGTGCCACCCGAGCCGCCGCTCCACTTGCCGTCGATGAACAGTTCGGTGGGGGTGCCGGCGGGAAGGCTCATCCGTCCAGCTTGCCACCCGCACCGTCGCCAACGGCAGGTGAACTACGAGTGAACGTCGCCCCCGCCGGTTCGGACCCCGGCAAGGCATGCCTAACATGCCCGGCGTGAGGCGTATCTCGGTCCCGGGGGTGACAGCGGCGACCGCTGTCCTGGCGGCTTTCGCGGCGGTGCTCGCCGGCTGCAGCTCGTCGCACCACCGCGCCGCACCGGCGCCGACCAACGGCGGGGCCACCACGATCAACGTCTCGGTCAGCCAGTGCGGCACCGGCTGGGCGCATCCCACGGTGGGCCACCAGAGCTTCCGCATCCACAACTCCGATACCCGTGGCGGCGAGGTGTTCCTGGTCGACGCCAAGTCCGGCGCGGTGTTCGGCTTCGTCGAGCCACTCGGCGCCGGCACCACGGCCGACCTGTCCGTCGATCTCACCGGCGGGCAGTACGCGTTCCGCTGCGTCATGCAGGACGCCGACGCGGTGACCGGCCCGACGGTGACCCTGACCGGGACGGCGACGGTCGTGTCGCCGTCGGTCATGCCGGTCAGCCAGCAGCAGATGATCGGGCCGACCCAGCAGTACGAGAAGTACGTGACCCGGCAACTGCCAGGCCTGGCCACCCTGGTCGACACGCTGCGCGGCGACATCCGGCGCGGCGACCTGAGCCGGGCGCGCACCGACTGGCTGCCCGCGCACCTGGCCTACGAGCGGCTCGGCGCGGCGTACGGCGCCTTCGGTGACGCCGACGGCGATATCAACGGCTTGCCGAACGGGCTGCCCGGCGGCGTCCACGATCGCGGGTTCGTCGGCTTCCACCGCATCGAGTACGGCCTGTGGCACGGCCAGTCCGCGACGGTGCTGCGCCCGTTGGCCGACTCGCTGGCCGAGGCCGTCGCCGGGCTGCGCAAGTCGTTCCCGTCCGCCCAGATCGACCCGCTCGAGGTGTCGATCCGGGCCCACGAGATCACCGAGAACGCCCTGCAGTTCGAGCTGACCGGGCAGACCGACTTCGGCAGCGGCAGCGGCCTGGCCACGGTGCGGGCCAACCTGGACGGCACCCGGACGGTGCTCGGCTTCCTCGAGCCGCTGCTGAAGACGCGGTACTCGGCCCTGCCGCAGCTGCAGCGTGACCTGACCCTGGCCGAGCACGATCTGGACCCGGTGCGCGGCACCCCGCTCGCCCGGCTGACCCGGCCGCAGCGCGAGCGCATCAACGCCGACATCAGCGAGCTGTCCGAGTTGCTCGCCCCGGTTGCCGCGATCTGCGAACCCCGGAGGACGTCATGAGCGACGCTTGCGGAGCGAATCAGGAACGCGCGACGCAGGAGCGCTCGAGCCGACGGTCCGCCCGTTCTGTGGGCGGCAATGAGGTTCGAGGTCAGCCCGTCGAACGCCGCCGGTTCCTGCAGGGCGCCGCCGCGGCCGTCGGTGGCGCGGCGGTCGGCGGGCTCGGCGCCTCGGCGATCACCGCCTCGGCGGCACCGGCGGCGAAGGACGCTCCGCCGGCCGACCGGGTAATCGCCTTCCACGGCCCGCATCAGGCCGGCATCCTCACCGCCAAGCCGGCCAGCGCGGCGTTCGTCGCGTTCGACCTCACCGCCCGGAACCGCAGCGACCTGACCGACCTGCTGCACGCTCTGACCGACCAGGCCCGGGCGCTGACCAGCGGACAGCCGCCGGTGAGCACCGGCATCGCGGCGCCGTCCGCCGATGACGGCACCCTCGGCCCGACCGCACCGGCCGGCGGGCTCACCGTCACGCTCAGCCTGGGCGCCTCGGCCTTCGACGGCCGGTTCGGGCTGGCATCGCACAAGCCGAAGCGGCTGCGCCGGATGGACACCTTCGTCAACGACAACCTCGATCGCGACGTCTGTGACGGCGACCTGCTGCTGCAGGTCTGCGCCGACCAGCCGGACACGGTCATCCACGCGCTGCGCAACCTGACCCGGGCCACCCGGGGCGGGATGCAGCCGCGGTGGCGCGTCGACGGCTTCAACCCGCCACCCCGTCCGGACGGGACGCCCCGCAACCTGATGGGCTTCAAGGACGGCACGGCGAACCCCGACGTCAAGGACGCCGCGCTGATGAACCGCCTGGTGTGGGCCGGATCGGGTGAGCCGGGCTGGGCGGCCGGCGGCAGCTACCACGTGGTGCGCGTCATCCGCATGCTTGTCGAGTTCTGGGACCGCGTCGAGATCAGCGAGCAGGAGCGGATGTTCGGGCGGCGCAAGGACACCGGCGCGCCGCTGACGGGCAACGCCGAGTTCGACACCCCGAGCTTCGCCGACGACCCCACCGGTGACGCCATCCCGCTCGACTCGCACATCCGGGTCGCCAATCCGCGGACGCCGGCCACCGATTCGCAGCGCATGCTGCGCCGGGGGTTCAGCTACGACCGGGGCGTCGACAGCAACGGCAACCTGGACATGGGCCTGATTTTCAGCTGCTACCAGCAGGATCTGGACCGGCAGTTCGTGACCGTGCAACGCCGGCTGGCCGACGAGCCGCTCGTCGACTACATCTCCCCCACCGGCGGCGGATACTTCTTCGCGCTGCCCGGGGTACGCGATGTCACGGATTGGTACGGTAGCGGCCTCTTGGCCTGACGCGTCACCCGTTGTTCAGACGGCGTTCACCGAGGCGCTCGGTCCGCGATGACGGGAAGGGCCAGCCTCTGCAACGGGTCACCTACCGATCGAGAGGAAGTCGCCGTGCTAGTTCGAGCCCATCGACGGGCGCTGTTCGCCGGGACAGCTGCCGTCGCCACGGCCGCGTGCGTGATCGCGCTGCACGCTGGTCCGACGTCGGCAAATCCGTCGCCGCAACACCACGGCGCCGGAACCACGACGCCGATCAAGCACCTGGTGGTGATCTTCGACGAGAACATCTCGTTCGACCACTACTTCGCGACCTACCCCAAGGCGGCCAACACCGACGGCACCACCTTCCACGCGTCCAAGCACACGCCGAAGGCCAACACCCTGGCCAACGCCGGGCTGCTCGACCAGAACCCGAACCTGTACAAGCCGACGCGGCTGACGCCCGCGCAGGCCGTCACGTGCGACCAGAACCACAGCTACGGGCCGGAGCAGAAGGCCGCCAACGGCGGCAAGAACGACAAGTACGTCGAGAACACCAGCGTCGACACGTGCAGCGGCCTGTTCGGCGCGCCGGGTCTGACCATGGACTACTACGACGGCAACACCGTCACCGGGCTGTGGAACTACGCGCAGCAGTACGCGATGAGCGACAACTCGTACAGCACGGTGTTCGGTCCCTCGACCCCCGGAGCGCTGAACCTGGTCTCCGGGCAGACGCACGGCGGCTCGGCCGTCAACCCGGTGACCGGCGCCCCGGCCCCGCCGACCGGAGTGGTCGTCTCGCCGGACGCCAACGGTGTCGGCACGGTGATCGGCGACCCCGACCCGGCCTTCGACGACTGCTCGGACAGCAACCGCACCTCGACGAACTCGCTGCTCAAGATGTCGGGCACCAACATCGGTGACCGGCTCAACCAGGAGAACGTGACCTGGGGCTGGTTCCAGGGCGGCTTCAAGCCCACCACGCCCTACGCCGGCTCGGGTACCTACGCCAAGTGCGGCGCCACGCACACCAACGTCGGCGGCGCCTCGGTGGTGGACTACAGCCCGCACCACTCGCCGTTCGAGTACTACCAGTCGACGTCGAACCCGCACCACCTGCCGCCGTCGTCGGTCTGGGCCATCGGGCACACCGACCAGGCCAACCACAACTACGACCTGACCGACTTCTCCGCCACGCTGCAGGCGGGCAACCTGCCGGCCGTCAGCTTCCTCAAGGCGCCGGAGTACCAGGACGGGCACGCCGCCTACTCCGACCCGATCGACGAGCAGCACTTCCTGGTCTCGACCATCAACGAGCTGCAGAAGTCGCCGGACTGGTCCTCCACCGCGGTGGTCACGCTCTACGACGACTCCGACGGCTGGTACGACCACGTGTCGTCGCCACTGAAGAACGGTTCGACCGACTCGACCCAGGACGCGGCGGCCTGTCAGGCGGCGGCGTCCACGCACGGCGTCGCCGGCGGCTACCTCGACCGCTGCGGCCCCGGTCCGCGGCAGCCGCTGCTGGTCATCTCGCCCTACGCGAAGACGAACTACATCGATCACTCCCCGACCGAGCAGACCTCGGTGATCAAGTTCATCGAGCAGAACTGGCAGGTGAACTCGATCGGTGACAACTCGTTCGACAAGCGCGCCGGCTCGCTCGACGGGATGTTCAGCTTCCACCGCTCGAACAACAAGCAGGTGTTGCTGAAGCAGGACGGATCGGTGCAGTCGATCAAGCCGATCTGTCAGCGGCCGCCGTGGTGGCCGTTCGGCTGCTACTAACCAACGCTCAGCTCCAACCGGCGCCCTCGGGGATCTCCCCGGGGGCGCCGTCCACGTCCGGGGCCCGTTCGCGCGGCCGGGGCCAGGGGCGGACGCGATCCGGCCCGACACCGCGCAGGCCCGGCACCGCCGCACAGGCCCGGCACCGCGCAGGCCCGGCACCGCGCAGCCCAGCACCGCGCAACCCGGCACCGCGCAGGAAGATCACCCCAGGCACGCGATCATCCTGCATCTACAGCCCTGGAGGGCAGCCCGCGCAGGAAGATCCCGTGCGCAAGACGATCTTCCTGCCGATCCGCGGTTGATGATCTTGGCCCTGTGGCTGAATAGCGACCACAAGTCCAAGATCATCAAGGGAGCCGCTGCCACGACGACCCTGAGAGAAGCCCACCGTTCGCGTTCATGATCAAGAGGGAAAAGTGGTCGCCAGAGCAGCCACTTTTTACTCTTGATCATGGACGGAGCGCCGCCTCGGAGCGGCATCAGCCGACACACCTCGTTGACTGGCACGTTATTGGCCGAGTGGTGCGTTATAGCGCACCACTCGACGGATAACGCGCCACTCAATGTGGCGGAGCCGCGGTTCAGGCCCGCTCGCGCCGGCCCGCTCGCGTTGGCCGCGCCCGGGCGGGACCCGGGCCGGGTCAGGCGCGGACGCGCAGGCCCTCGAAGGCAACCTTGACCACGGCGTCGGCCAGGGACTCGGCCGGTACGGCGCCCCGCGGGCGGTACCACTCCACCAGCGAGTTGACCAGGCCGAACAGCAACCGGGCGGTGATGGCCGGATCCACGTCCGGGCGCACGTCGCCGTCCGCCTCGGCTTCGGCCACCAGGGTGGTGACGATCTTGTCGAAGCGTCGCCGCCGGGCCAGCGCCGCCCGCTCGACCGGCGTGTTGCCGCGCACCCGCAGCAGCAACGTCACGTACGGCAACTCGGCCGCCA
>DASXYE010000337.1:0-3759 GCA_036502695.1 Jatrophihabitantaceae bacterium | reverse complement strand
AACACCGGCGAGATCGCGCAGGCCGGCTACTACTCGGCGCAGACCAACCAGCCCGACACGATCACCTCGGAGTTCACGGCCACCCCGCACAGCTCGATGGGCCGGTTCACCTACCCGTCCACCGCGACGGCCGGGCTGATCGTCAAGCTGCAGAACAGCCAGAACGGCCAGTTCGCGCCGAGCACCGCCCAGATCGTCGGCACCAACGAGATCGTCGGCACGCAGACCAGCGGCCGCTTCTGCGGCGAAGCCAACAACGACGGGCAGCAGCAGGACTACACCGTCCACTTCGACATCACGTTCGACCAGCCGTTCACCACGTCGCAGGTCGTCGCCGGGACGAACGGCCCGAACGCCGTCTTCGTGCAGTTCGGCAGCTCGGCTGTACAAGCCAAGGTCGGCATCTCCTACGTCAGCAACGACAACGCGAAGCTGAACTGGCAGCACGACAACCCGGGCTGGAACTTCGACGCCGTCAAGGCCGCGACGCAGCAAGACTGGAACAAGCTGCTCGGCCGCATCCAGGTCGGCGGCGGCAGTGTCGCGCAGACCCAGCAGTTCTACAGCCTGCTCTACAAGGACTTCATCCAGCCGAACATCACCAGCGACGTCAACGGCCAGTACATGGGCGCGGACATGACGATGCACACCATCGGCACCCACCAGCACGACCAGTACGGCGTCTACTCCGGCTGGGACACGTTCCACTCGCTGGCCCAGTTGCAAGCGATGCTCGATCCCGACGCGGCCGGCGACCAGGCCCAGTCGCTGATCAACTACTACAGCCAGGACAAGCTGCTGCAGCAGTGGGGCTACCTGCACCTGAACAACTACGTGATGGTGGGCGACCCGGCCCAGTCGATTATCGCCGACTACTACGCGTTCGGCGCGCACGGCTTCGACACCAAGCAGGCGCTGAAGGACATGCTGGCGCAGGCCACGACGGTGAACGACGTCCGCCCGGGTGAGGCGCTCGAGCAGCAGTACGGCTACCTGCCCGAGGACGGCACCTACGGCTGCTGCAACCCGCACGGCTTCGTCCCGACGATGCTCGAGTACAACTCGCAAGACCTCGCCCTGGCCCAGTTCGCCCGCTCGCAAGGCGACTCGAAGAACGCGAACATGCTCGAGGCGCGCGCAAACAACTGGCAGAACGTGTTCAACCTGTCGAACAACCTGCTCAACGGGCGCAACAAGGCCGGCGACTTCGTGCCCGGCGTCTCCCCCGCGTCGACGGCCCGCTTTGTCGAAGGCAGCGCGCTCGAGTATCTGTACAACGTGCCGAACAACTACCCGGCGCTGTTCACCCTGCTCGGCGGCAAGTCCAAGGTCGTGCCGGCGCTGCGCGAGTTCCTGTCCCAGCCCGACGCGGGCGGCACGCACGCGCTGCTGACCAACGAGTTCGGCTTCGGCGAGCAGTACGCCCTGAACTACGCGGGCGACCCGGCCGGCACCCAGCAGGCCGTCAACAACATCCGCAACAACATGGACAAGCCCGGTCCGAGCGGCCTGCCCGACAACGACGATCTCGGCGCCAACAGCTCGGCGTGGATCTGGGAGATGCTGGGCATGTACCCGGAGAACTCGGGTAGCGACAACCTGGTCTTCAACAGCCCGGGCTTCCCGCACGCGTCGATCTCGTTGCCGAACGGCCACCACATCAACATCGACGCGCCCGGGGCGTCGCCGACCACGTACTACGTGAAGAACCTGCGGATCAACGGCGACAGCTACAACAAGCTGTACGTGCCCTACTCGAAGCTCAGCCACGGCGCCACGCTGGACTGGACGCTGGGCACGACGCCGACGAGCTGGGGCACCTCGCCGAACGCCGCGCCGCCGTCGTACACCCGCGGCCAGCAGTCCGTGATCGCCGGCGTCGACCCGGGCTCGCTCGTGCTGGCTCCCGGGGCCTCGGCGACAACCACACTGCAGGCGGCCAACGTCCTCAGCAGCAAGGACACCGTGTCCTGGACGGCGACTGCCGGCAACGGGCTCACGGTCAGCCCCTCGCACGGATCGTTCGCGCTACCCGGATCGCAGCGGGCCAGCGCCAAGGTCAACGTGGGGGTGGGCGCCGACGCGGCGGACGGCCGGTACTCGATCACGTTCACGCTGACGACCCGCAGCGGTGAACACAAGACGGTGACCCTCGGCGTGGCCGTGGCCAAGCCGGGCGAGCTGTGGCCGTACTACACGAACGCCGGCGTCACCGACGACAGCAACACCAGCGCCGCAACGTTCGACGGTGGCGGCTGGAGCTACTCGGCGCAGGCACTGGCGGCGAAGGGAGTGACGCCGGGCAGCACGATCACCGCCGACGGCATCGACTACGTCTGGCCGGACACCCCGCCGGCCACGCTGAACAACATCGAGGCGGCCGGGCAGACCATTCCGCTGGCCGCCCCGGCGCACGCGTCGCGGGTCGGGTTGCTCGGCAGCGCCAGCAACGCGGGCAGCAGTGGGGCCGGCGGCACGGCGACGATCACCTACACCGACGGCACGACGTCGACGTTCGACGCGAAGTTCAGCGACTGGACGCTCGGCGGTGGCGGCGGGACGCCGGTGCCTGGCAATGTCGACGCGGTCGCCACGGCCTATCGCAACGCGGGCGGCAGCGGCCGGGACAACGTCACGACCCACCTGTTCGCGATCAGCGCGCCGCTGTCGGTGGCCAAGACGGTCGCCAGCATCACGCTGCCCACGGCGACCGGCGGCGACATGCACGTCTTCGCGATCTCGCTGCCGGCGGCGCCGGCCCATGCGGTCACGGCCACCCCTGCGACGCAGAAGGGGGCGGCGAAGTCGGGTGCCACGGCGGCGTACACGGTGCACCTGACCAACAGCGGCTCGGAGCCCGACTCGTACACGGTGGCGTCGTCGAGCACCTGGCCGGCCCAGGTGTTCGGCGCCGACTGCAGCACGCCGGTCACGACGACGGCCACCGTGCCTTCGGGCGGCAACGCCGACCTGTGCGTACAGGTGGACGTCCCGGCCGCCGCCGCGGACGGGGACACCAGCCCCACGACGCTCACCGCGACCTCGGCGGCCGACTCCTCGGTGCACGTCTCGACGACACTCACCTCGATCGCCGTCACTGCCGACACGCTCGTCGTCGACGGTGACGGCGCCGGGCCCAACGTCGAGAGCTACTACACGGACGCGTTGACCGCCAACGGCGAGGCCTACAGCTACTGGGACCTGCACGCCGACGCGACGATGCCCCTGTCCGTGCTGAGCACCCACAAGAACGTCGTGTGGTTCACCGGCAACGCCTACCCCGGTCCGATCACGCCGTACGAGCCGCAGCTCAAGGCGTTCCTCGACGGCGGCGGCCACCTGCTGATGTCCGGGCAGGACATCCTCGACCAGGCGGCCGGCACCACCGCGTTCGTGCACGACTACCTGCACATCAACTGGGATGGCACCGACGTGCAGAACGACAAGGCGACGGCGGCCGTGCACGGCGTGGCCGGCAGCGCGATCAGTGACGGCATCGGTGCCGTGCCGCTGGATCACACCGTGCTGAACGCGAACTACGAGGACCAGGTCACCCCGATCGCCCCGGCGACGGCCGACTTCACCGACGACACGGGCGCGGCCGACGGCTTGGCCGTGGCCGCCGGGACGTACAAGGCGGTGTTCCTGGCCTTCCCGTTCGAGGCGTACGGCACGGCCGCACAGAAGGCCGACCTGATGAAGAGGGTGCTGACCTACTTCGGCTGAGTCCGGGTCGCTCCTCGATCGTGCAACTTTGGG
>DASXYE010000336.1:0-6207 GCA_036502695.1 Jatrophihabitantaceae bacterium | reverse complement strand
CACAACGCCGGCTGGACCGTCCAACGAACCGACGACGGCTCATACCTATGGACCAACCCCACCGGCCACACCTACACCGTCCACCCACCCGACGGTTAGGGCAGACAGTCGTGGCCGGCTACGCCGGCGCGGTTCCCGAAGGCGGCGGCACGGCGCTGTCCGTGAACGGGGTGCGGTTGGCTTCGGCCAGCGCGTTCTGCACGGCGGCGATCGCAGCGGGCGGCAGGTCCGACTCGACGAGCTCGGTGCCGGGGAAGCGGGCCAGCTCGCGCTGCAGGTCGGCCACCGACACGTGACTCACCAGCAGGGCCAGTCCGGTACGCCCGGCTGGCACGGTGGTGCGCAGTTCCGCGACCGTCGCGTCCTTGATGCCGGTATCGACGAGCTTGGCGTAGAGCGCCCCGCCGCCGGCGGTGGCCGCGCCGGCGATCAGCCCGCCGATGGGCCCGCCGAACAGCGTGCCGAGCAGCAGGCCCCACACCCCGCCGCCCAAGGCGCCCCGGCTCGGCGTGACGTCGGTGGTCTCGGTGACGTGCGACGTGCCATCGGCGTCGCGCTGGATGAATACCGCGTCGTGCATCTGCAGCTCGTTGTCCTTCTGCAGGCGCACCGCGGAGAGCAGGAATTCCTGCGCGCGCAGGCGGTCGTCGAAGGAGATGACCAGCAGCTTCTGATTGGACGGCTCGGGCATGCCCACAGCGTACGGGGGGATACGGCGGGTGGGCACCAGGCAGGTCACGATACGCAGCCGGCCTGGCCAACCGGTCAGACCACCGTTTAGCCTGCCCGACGGGGGAAGGGGCAGCCCACGTGATGATCACCGAGATCGAGGACGTACTCGGCGACCACGTGACGGCGGGTGCCATCGAGGGGCGCTCGCCCGGCAGCGTCACCTGGCAGCGGCTGCGCCGCGACCGGATCACCATGGCGAGCCTCGCGGTGGTGGTGCTGTTGGCGCTGCTCGCCATCGCCGCCCCGATCCTGCGGGCGCTGCACGTGATCGACCCGGACACGCCGCATCCGGAGCTGGTGCAGGGCCTCGGCTCGGTGCCGACCGGCCCGTTCAGCGGCGCCAGCGCCGAGCACTGGCTGGGCGTCGTGCCGGGCGTGGGCCAGGACGTGCTGTCCCGGGTGCTGTTCGGGTTGACGTTCGACTTCACTATCGCCGCCGCCGCCACCGCATTGACGGTGCTGATCGGCACCACCGTCGGTCTGGTCTCCGGCTATTACGGCCGGTGGGTGGACGCGTCGCTGTCCCGGGTGACCGATCTGGTTCTCGCGTTCCCGCAGCTGCTCATGCTGATCGCCCTGTCGCCGCTGTTCCTGGGCCAGCCGCCGCGCAATACCCGGGTGGTGGTGTACCTGATCGTGGTGCTCGCGCTGTTCGGCTGGCCGTACCTGGCCCGCGTGATCCGCAGCGAGGTCCTGTCGCTGCGCGAGCTGGAGTACGTCACGGCCGCTCGCTCGCTCGGCGCCGGCCCGGTTCGCATCCTGGTCCGGGAACTGCTGCCCGCGCTGCGCGGTCCGATCCTCGTCTACGCCACGATCGTGTTGCCGACCTACGTCTCGGCGGAGGCGGCGCTGGCCTACCTGGGCATCAGCCTGCAGCCGCCGTTCCCGACGCTCGGCACGGTGCTGAACGACGCCC
Source organism: Jatrophihabitantaceae bacterium (assembly GCA_036502695.1). Taxonomy (GTDB): domain Bacteria; phylum Actinomycetota; class Actinomycetes; order Mycobacteriales; family Jatrophihabitantaceae; genus DASXRA01. Next base: position 4,559 of record DASXYE010000336.1, on the reverse strand, counting down.
TGCCCTACGTCACCAGCGACACCACCTATCTGCTGGTGCCCGGGGTGGCCCTGGTGCTCGTCGTGCTGGCCTTCAACCTGCTGGGCGACGGACTGGCCGACGCGATGAACCCCAGGTCCGGCCAGATGTGAATCGGATGTAACGATGTACCCCGTCATTCGTCGCCGCGTCTCCGGCGGCGCAAGTCAAAGGCGTTCAAGGGAGCACGGTATGAGGAGGCTTGCGAGCGCCGCCGCGATAGTGGCTGTCCTCGTGCTCGCGGCATGCACCGGCAACGGCGGGGGCAAGGCGCAGCATGGCAATCCCGGCGGTGGCCAGCAGAAGGGCGGCACGCTCTACGTCAACGCCGCCCGGGCCTTCACCCACCTGGACCCACAGCGCGACTACTACGGCGACATCATCGACTTCGAGTCGCGCACCATCGTGCGCACGCTGACCACGTTCCCGGCCGTCGAGGGCGCGGCCTCGACCGATGTCGTCCCCGACGTGGCCACCGATACCGGCACCCGCTCGGCCGACGCCAAGACCTGGACGTTCACCCTTAAGCCCGACGTCAAGTGGCAAGACGGCAAGCCGGTCACCTGCGCCGACTTCAAGTACGGAATCTCGCGCACGTTCGCGCAGGACGTCATCAGCAACGGACCCAGCTACGCGTTGGACTACCTGAACATCCCACGCGACGACAGCGGGCAGGCCGCCTATAACGGGCCGTACAAGAAGCAAGGCCAGGCGGCATTCGACAAGTCCATCGACTGCCCGTCGCCGAACAAGATCGTGTTCCACCTGCGCCACCCGGTGGCCGACTTCTATCAGACGTTGACCATGCCGGCGTTCGCGGCGGTCCGCCAGGACAAGGACACCGGGCCGAAGTACGACGCGGAGGTCTTCTCCGACGGCCCCTACATGATCCAGGGCAGCTGGGACCTTCGTCGCGGCGGCACGCTGGTGCGTAATCCGAACTGGGTCCCGTCCAGTGACAACGTCCGCAAGGCGTACCCGGACAAGATCGTCACCACGTTCGGGGACACCGCCGAAACCGTCTACCAGAAGCTCGAGGCGGACAACGGCACGCAGAAGAACACCGTCACCACCACCAACGGCCCGCCGGCGGCGGTGGCCACGGTGCTCAGCGGGCCGATGCAGGGCCGGTCCGAGAGCGTCAACGACGGCTTCATCCACTACCTGTCGGTGAACGTCGACAAGGTGCCGAACAAGCAGGTGCGCCAGGCGATCGCCATGGCCGTCGACCGCACGGCCTACGTCACCGCGTGGGGTGGTTCCGCGGCCGGGTCCCCGGCCAACTCGCTGATCAGCCCGCTGCTGAAGGCCTACACCAAGTACGACCCGTTCGGGGTCGGGGACAAGGGCAATCCGGACAAGGCCAAGGCGGTCATGCAGGCCTCGGGCGTCCACCTGCCGTACCCGATCACGTTCGAGTACAGCAAGGACGCCACCCAGGACAAGGCGGCCACCAACCTCAAGGCCGAGCTGGAGAAGGCCGGCTTCAAGGTCACGTTGGACGGGCTGAACCCGGACACCTACTACGACGTCATCGCCAACCCGAGCCAGACCTCGGAGCTGACGTGGGCCCGTTGGGCGTCTGACTGGCCGTCGGGGTCGACGGTGATCCCGCCGCTCATGGACGGCCGGCAGAACATCTCCAAGACCACGTTGGGCAACGACTACGCCGCCTACAACGACCCGACGACCAACCAGGCCATCGACACGGCCCTGTCGCTGACCGACGCCGCCGCGCAGCAGCAGGCCTGGTCGGCCCTCGATCAGCGGGTCGTCAAGGACGGCGTGATCATCCCGATGATGGCGTCGAAGTCGGTCTACCTGTACGGGTCGAACGTCAAGGGCTTCTTGCTGAACGCCGCGTACGGCGGGTTCGTCGACCTGGCCGTCGTCGCCGTGCAATAGCGCATCTCGCGTGCTCGCCTACGTCGTCCGGCGCGTCATCGCGATCGTGCTCATGCTGTTCGCGATCAGCATCGTCACCTATCTGCTGTTCTACGCGATTCCCGGTGACCCGGCCCGGCTGACCTGTGGCAAGTCCTGCACGCCGGAACTGATCAGCCAGAACCGGCAGGCCCTGGGTCTGGATCGGTCGATCACCGTCCAGTACGGGCACTTCCTGCACGGGCTGGTGGCCGGGCGGAACTTCCCGGACGACCCGGAGCTGGCCCGCACTCATCCCAAGTTCATCACCCACTGCGACGCGCCGTGCCTGGGCTACTCGCCGTCGCGGCAGACCACGGTCAACAACGTGATGGGCCGGGCCGCGCCGGTGACGTTGTCGCTGACCATCGGCGCGTTCGTGTTGTGGATGCTCGTCGGGGTCGGGCTGGGCGTGCTGTCGGCCGTGCGGCGGGGACGCATCGTCGACAAGCTGCTGCTGGGCGTGACCCTGATCGGCTACTCGTTTCCGACGTTCTTCGTCGGGCTCGTCCTGTACGACATCGTCTCGGTGAAGTACGGATTGTTGCCCTCGCCCGGATACGTAGCCCTGACGCAGGACCCGGGTGGCTGGTTCTCCGGGCTGCTCGCCCCCTGGATCACCCTGGCGCTGGCCTACACGGCGCTGTACGTCCGGCTGACGCGCGCCCGGATGCTGGACAGCCTGGCGAGCGACTACGTCCGTACCGCCCGGGCGAAGGGCCTGCGCGCGGATCAGGTGGTGCTGAAGCACGGCCTGCGGGCCAGCCTGCCGCCGATCATGACCCTGGCCGGCCTGGACATCGCCGGCGTTCTCGGCGCCACCGCCATCACCGAGCAGGTGTTCCACCTCGACGGCATCGGCAGCACCGTGATCGAGGCGGTCAAGGAGGCCGACCTGCCGATCATCGTGACCGGCGTGCTCATCGCCGCGACCGCCGTCGTCGTGCTGAACCTGGTCGTCGACCTGCTCTACGCCGTGGTCGACCCCAAGGTGCGGTACTAGCTGGGCTCGGTGCGGTAGCGGTAGGCGTGGTGCGGCCAGTAGCCGAGGCGCTCGTACAGGCTCAGCGCGGCGTCGTTGTCGGCCAGCACCTGGACGTAGCTGCGGACGGCCCCGCGCTCGGTCGCCCACCGGTGCAGGGCCTGCATGATCGCGGTGGCGTGGCCCGCGCGCCGGGCGGTGGGGGCCACCTCGACGGCGGTGATGCCCAGCCAGCCCTCGTCGACGGTGCCGCGCCCGATCGCCACGGTGGCCCCGTCGCGGCGCAGCTGGGCGAAGCCCACCCGGTCGTGCCGGGTCAGCAGCGCACGGGCGGCGGCCGGCGCGGTCCCGTCCCGGAACAGTGCGAGCCAGGCGTCGTCCGGGGCCTCGACGATCTCGATCTCGGGCGTCGCCCGGGCGGGCAGTGTGTCGAGCCGGGCGGCGTGGACGTAGGTGTCGGTGGTGGCCGGCCAGCCCCGCTCGGCCAGCTCGGCGTCGAGCAGCCGGCGGGCGTGCAGGGGCAGCTGGATGCGCAGCGGCAGGCCGCGCTCGGCGTACCACTCGCGGGCCTCGTCCAGGGCGACGTCCAAGGGCACGCTCAGCTGGGCCTGCGGCAGCACCGAGTTGGCGCGCTGGGTGAAGCCGGCGTCGCCGCGCAGCAACCAGCCGTGGTTCTCGAGCGTCTCGCGGGGACGCCAACCCTGGGCGGCGATCCGCTCCAGCGCCAGGATCTCGGCGGCCGCCGGTTCGACCACCTTGGCCACGGCGACCTGCCCGGTCGGGACGTCCCGCCGCCCGTCCCGCGTCTCGACGGTGGCCGTCTCGTCGGTCAGCAGCACCAGGTCGCCCACCGTGTCGGAGAAGCGCACCCGGCCCGATTCATCACGATCGACCGCGTGCCGGATCACGATCCGCCGCCCGAGCCATGCCGGTTCCACCACGAGCGGCATACTAAGCTCCGAGCAAACTGGCCCGCGCTGTGAGGAACCGAGGAACCGCAGTGACCTACGTGATCGCCGAGCCGTGTGTCGACATTCTCGACAAGGCGTGCATCGAGGAATGTCCTGTCGACTGCATCTACGAAGGCGGGCGGATGCTCTACATCCACCCCGACGAATGCGTCGACTGCGGGGCCTGCGAACCCGTATGCCCGGTCGAGGCGATCTTCTACGAGGACGACCTGCCCGACAAGTGGCGCGACTACACCCAGGCGAACGTCGACTTCTTCGACGAGATCGGCTCGCCCGGCGGTGCGGCCAAGGTCGGCAAGATCGAGAAGGACCCGTCCCTCATCGCCAACCTCCCCCCGCAAGAGGCTGAGCACTAATCTAATCCGCCGGATTCGGATCCGGTCTCGCCCTACTCGCAAGCTCAGGGGTAATCCCGGATCCGAGCCTTCGCTTCGCTCGGCCCACATGGGTGGCCGGCGGGCTCTTCGCGCGAGCGCTCATCGCGTTCGTGGTTGCGCTTCCCGTGGTCAGGTTTGCATGGTGGCGACGACGGCGGTTGATCCGGCGGCCTTGTTGGTCTTCCAGCCGTGGGCGCGCGTCCACTGGCGTCCGGCGTAGTCGACCACGTCGATGCCGTACTTGTCGGCGTTGGCGACGAACCACGCGGCGGTGGTCCAGGACGCCCC
>DASXYE010000335.1:0-5089 GCA_036502695.1 Jatrophihabitantaceae bacterium | reverse complement strand
GCACGACCCGCAGGCGGCCGAGATCGCCGTGACCGTCGTCGATTCCTGGCAGGGGCGCGGGCTCGGCACCCAGCTGGTCGCTCAGCTCACCGAGCGGGCGCGTCAGGAAGGGATCCACCGATTCAGTGCCCTGGTCTCGGCCGACAACGCCGCCGTGCTGGCCCTGCTACGCAATCGCGACCTCGGGACCTGTGTTGCCGAACCGGACGGCGACATCGTCGAACTCGAGATAACCCTCGCGGCGCCCCGCTGCGCGCTGTGCGGCCGACCAGCCGGCCCGACCGAATCGGTCGCCGGCCCGCACCAACGCCGCTGGATCTGTGACGCCTGCATCCGGGCGAACGTCCCCCGGGTCGAGGCCGAGCTCGACCACCTCTGGTGGCAATAGCCGGGCCAGCCCGAGCCGCTGTCCGCCTGACGCCGTTGGGCCGGGCCGACAAATCGCGATCGGAGCCGTCAGCCCATGACATAACATCCTGCTCGCCGGTACCCACAAGCCCAGGAGCCCCATGAGCGACGAGCTGCGCGCGGCTGTCCAGAATGTTCTGCCGTCCGTCCGCGAGGATCTGGACGCGCTGATTCGCATCCCGTCCGTGAGCGCCGACCCGAACGCCGCGGCCGAGGTGCGACAGAGCGCCGACCTGACCGCCACACTCTTGCGCAATGCCGGCGCCACCGGGGTCGAGATCATCGACGACGTCGAGGGCAGCCAGCCGGCCGTGGTCGGCTATTACCCGGCGCCGGACGGCGCGCCGACCGTGCTGTTGTACGCGCACCACGACGTCCAGCCGCCCGGCGACACCAGCCAGTGGACCAGCCCGCCGTTCGAGCCGACCGAGCGCGACGGCCGGCTGTACGCGCGCGGATCGTCCGACGACAAGGCCGGTATCGCCGTGCACCTGGCCGCGCTGCGCGCCTTCGACGGCGCGCCGCCGGTCGGGGTCACCGTGTTCGTCGAGGGCGAGGAGGAGATCGGCTCACCCAAGCTCGGCGACCTGCTGGCCAAGCACCGGGACAAGCTCGTCTCGGACGTCATCGTGCTGGCCGACTCGGACAACATCGAGATCGGCACGCCGTCGATCACCACCAGCCTGCGCGGCATCGCGGCCTGCGTCGTCGAGGTGCGCGTGCTCGAGCACGGCGTGCACTCCGGCGCGTACGGCGGCGCCGCCCCGGACGCGCTCATTGCGCTGGCCCGGCTGCTGGCCACCCTGCACGACGACGACGGCGAGGTGGCGGTGCAGGGCCTGACCGTCGCGTCCACGTCGGGATTCGACTACCCCGAGGACCGGTTCCGCGCCGAGGCCGGAGTGCTCGACGGCGTGCAGCTGCTAGGCCGGGGCACCATCGCCGAACGCGTCTGGGCCAAGCCCACCGCCAGCGTCCTGGCCATCGACGCCACCCCGGTGGCCGAGGCGTCGAACACGCTGATCCCGTCCGCGCGGGCCAAGGTCAGCCTGCGCCTGGCGCCCGGCGACGACTCGGTGCGCGCCCGGGCCGCCCTGGCCAAGCACCTGATCGAGCACGCGCCATGGGGCGTGCAGGTCACGGTCACAGACTCCGACGTCGGCGAGCCCTACGCCATCGACGCCAGCGGCCCGGCGTTCGACGCGGCGCGCACCGCCTACGCGCAGGCGTACGGCCAGGACGTCGTCGAGATCGGCCAGGGCGGCACCATCCCGTTCATCGCCCAGTTCGCCGACGCCTTTCCCGACGCGGCGATCCTGGTGGTGAGCGCCGGGGCCGATCCCGACTGCCGCGCCCACGGCACCGACGAGAGCCTGCACCTGGCCGAGTTCGAACGGGCGTGCGTGGCGGAGGCGTTCCTGCTCGCCGAGCTCGGCACCGGCCGCTACAAATAGGGCATGACGCAGACGACGCCCCAGTCCGAGAGCCAGTGGCTCGCCCCGGAGGAGCTGGACGCCGCCCGCCAGCGCATGCCGATCCTGTACATCGACGCCATCCCGGTGCGGGTCGACACCCACGGCACGGTGACGTCGGTCGGCCTGCTGCTGCGGGCCACCGGCGAAGGACGCATCACGCGGGCGCTGGTGTCCGGGCGGGTGCTCTACCACGAGCGGGTGCGCTCGGCCCTGCTGCGCCACCTGGAGAAGGACCTGGGCCCGCTGGCGTTGCCGCGCATCCCGACCTCGCCGCAGCCGTTCACCATCGCCGAGTACTTCCCCACCCCGGGCGTCACGCAGTACCACGATCCGCGCCAGCACGCCGTCTCGCTGGCCTACGTAGTACCCGTCGAGGGCGACTGCGAGCCGCAGCAAGACGCGCTGGAGCTGACCTGGTTCAGCCCGATCGAGGCCCGGCAGGAGAGCGTGCTGGCCGAGATGGCGGGCGGGCAGGGCGTGCTGCTCCAGCAAGGCCTAGCCCACGTCGGGGTCTGAGCGCCGTCAGACGTCCTTGACGTAGCGGTGGCAGGGCACAGGCAGGGTGCCCCGCTCGACGGAGGCCGGGTAGTCGAACAACCCCTCGTCGCGCCAGCCGCTGCGCTCGTAGAAGCGCCGGGCCCGGGCGTTGCCGGGCACCACGGCGAGCCACGCCCGGGCGTGACCGCCCTCGCGCACCAGCCGCTCGGCCTCGACGAGCAGGGCGCCCGCGACCCCGGTACCCCGGTGCGCCGCCGCCACGTACACCTGCTCGACCTCGTCGCCGACCACCATCACGAACCCGGCCACGTCGCCTTCGACCTCGGCCACCAGGGTGCTGTCGAGCGCATCAGCGGTCCGCCCGTCGAACGACTCGCGGGTACGCAAGGGCAGCAACTCGTCCGGGACATTGCCGAGATGGCCGTCCCGCCAGCCGTCGAACCACAACTGCGCGATCGGATCGATGTCGCTCTTGGTCGCGCGTCGGAATGTCACAGTCTCGCCGGTCACCCGGCGAGCGTAGTCAGACGGGCAGCACGCCGTTGGCCGCGTCCGGATCGTCGAACCAGCGCCCGCCCGAGCCGAGGTAACGGAACCGGTGCTGCTGGCCGGCCGGGACGGTGACCGTGACGCTGCGGGTGCCGTTGCTGCGCCGGATCAGCCGGTGCCGTCCGGGCGTCCAGTCGTTGAACGTGCCGACCGCCGACACCGGGCCGTCATGGACGTCGTCCGGGAGTACGAGCTGCACCTTGGTGTGGCCCGATGCGGGCCCGGCAAGGATGCGGATGGCCATTGGGGCTGCCTCCTGCGATGGTTCCGGGGGAAGCCCACACGTTAGGCGCCGAAGTCGAATCTCGCCTGTTGACGCGAGCGCGGCAACGAGACGGTAACCCGCGGTTCTCACAGGGTTAGCAGGGCATCATGATCGGGTGTTCCCGTCGCTGGCCCCGGCTCGACGCCGGCTCGTCCTGACTCTGGTCGCGATCGCCGTGGTCGCGATCGTCGTCGGGAGCCTGCTCGCCGCGACGTCGGGCGGCGGGCACTCGTCGCGGCGGGCGGCGCCGCAGGACCGTCCCGGCCCGGTGCTGCTCGTGCCCGGCTACGGCGGCTCGCTGGACAGCCTGGATCAGCTGGCCACCCGGCTGCGCCAGGCCGGCAAGACGGTCGAGGTGGTGCCGCTGCCCGATCGCGCGGAGGGCGACCTGGGCGCGCAGGCCCGTGTGCTCTCCGCCGCCGTCCAGTCCGAGCTGAAGACGACGGGCGCGACGTCCGTCGACGTCGTGGGCTACTCGGCCGGCGGGGTCGTCACCCGGCTGTGGACCCGCTCGTACGGCGGCGCCGCCCTGGCCCGGCGGGTGATCACCCTCGACTCACCGCATCACGGCACCCAGCTCGCGGCGCTCGGCGCGCTGCTGCCCGGCACCAGCGTGTGCCCGACGGCCTGCCAGCAGCTCACCCCGACCAGTGACCTGATCACGGCGCTCAACCGCGGCGACGAGACCCCGGCCGGGCCGACGTTCGTCTCGATCTGGTCCACGAACGACACGGTCGTCGTGCCACCGGACTCAGCCCAGCTGGCCGGCGCGCTGAACGTGACCATTCAGAGCGTATGCAGCACGGCTGAGCTTTCGCACACCGAGGTACCGACCAGCCCGATCGTCGACAACATGGTGCTGGCCGAGCTGGCGGCCGGCCCGCCGGTGCGGCTGACCGCCGCCGACTGCACGCGCTTCAGCTCTTGATGTCCTTGGTGGCGAAGTTGGCCCAGGCGGCGCCGAGCAGCACGACGACGTAGACGGCCTGCAGGGCGACGCCGCGCTCGACGTTGCGCCACAGGATCGGATCGCGGAACAGGTCGATGAACGACAGCCAGTACCGGGTGGGCAGGTACGGCACGATGGCCCGGGCGGCGTCCAGGGTGATCAGCAGCGAGGACCCGATCAGGAACGCCAGCGCGCCGATGCTGGCGGACAACGGTGAATCGGTCAGCGTGGACAGGAACAGCGCCATCGCCGCGACGCCCAGCATCGAGAAGGCGACGTAGCCGATCGTGATGATCGTGCGCCACACGATCTGCCCGGGCGTGAGCGAGCTGCCGGACACGGACGTGACCGCGGCGGACAGCGCGGCGTTCGAACCGTGGCCCAGCGCCAGCCGTCCCACGATGTAGCCGATGCCGGCCACCAGCACCACGGCCACCGCGACGAACGTGAACGTGGCGACGAGCTTGGCGATCAGCAGCCGGGTGCGCCCGACCGGGCGGATCAACAGGTAGCGCAACGTGCCGGTCTGGGCCTCGCCGGCCACCGCGTCGCCGGCGATCACCGCGACGGCGACGGGCAGGAACAGCGGCAGCACGATCGCGAGCGCCGCCACCGCGAACAGCGACCCGTTCTGCAGCACCGCGGACAGGAACGCCGGCCCCTGCCCGGGACGCGGCCCCGCATGCGTGATCGCCAGCAGGATCGCCACCACGGTCGGCAGCGCGTTCAGCAAGGTGATCGTCAGCCACGTCCGTGGCCGGCGAAACAGCTTCCGCAACTCGATAAGGATCATCGTGCCCACCCGCTCCCTCTTCGTTGAGTGGTGCGTTTCGGGTCGAGTGGTGCGTTGTAACGCACCACTCGACGGATAACGCACCACTCAACGGGATGGGGCCGGTGGACGGGGCTCTTCGCGCAAGCGCTCATCGGGCGGTCTCCGGCTGG
>DASXYE010000334.1:0-12134 GCA_036502695.1 Jatrophihabitantaceae bacterium | reverse complement strand
GGGATGCCGTGGACGCCCAAGGCGCGGACGTGCGACAGCTGCGGCGCCACAACGCGGCGCTGTTGCTGGATCACATGCTGCGCTTCGGCGATGTGCGGCAGGGGATGCTTGCGGCAGCGACCGGTCTGACCCAGCAAGCGGTGTCGAAGATTCTGGCCGACCTTTCCGCCGCCGGGCTCATCGAGCGCGTGCGGCAGCCGGCCGTCGACGTCGGCAAGCCGCCCTCCATCGTGCGACTGCGGCCACAGTCGCGCTGCGCGCTGGGCGCGCAGTTGGACCGTGACGGCTACACGATGGTGCGCACGGGGTTGACCGGGCAGGTCGAGGACTTGACTGTGGGATCGCTACGGGCCGGGTTCACGCCGGCGCAGGCCATCTCGGCACTGCACCGTGCGGCGCGAACACTGCTGCGCGACGTGCCCGACGAACGCGTGCTGGGTCTGGGCGTGGGAACCGTCGGGCCTGTCGACCATCGCACCGGCCGGGTCCGTCGGGCGACCAACATGGCCGGGTGGACCGATGTGCCCCTGCGCGATCTGCTCGCCCGCCGCACGGGGTTACCGGTGATGGTCGACAAGGACACCAACACCGCGGCCCTCGCGCACTGCCGGCCGCACCCCGACATCGCCGCCACCGCAGTCGTGCTCGTCGGCACCGGGATCGGTGCCGGATTGATCATCGATGGCAAGGTCTTCCGCGGGTCGCGGTCCGGCGCCGGCGAATTCGGGCACGTCACGCTGGATCGCAACGGACCGCGCTGCGCGTGCGGTCGTCGTGGCTGCCTCGAGGTGCTGCATCAGCAAGCCGCCACGACCGCGATGCGCGCAAGACTGCTCGGTGTCGCGCTCACCGACCTGGTCCGCATTCTCGACATCGAACGCGTGGTGCTGTTCGGTCGCGCGATCCGCGCCGACCCGCAGGCCTACGAGAGCGGAGTCATCGGCGTGCTGCGGGAGACGCAGCCACCACCGCACGCCGTCGAGGTCGAGATCAGCAGCGAGGACGAGACCGCTGCCGCCGTCGGGGCGGCTTGGCTGCCCCTGTCCGCCTTCCTCGCCCAGCCCCTCCTGAGCTGATGGTGGTGGCTAGGCGCTGAGGGTGGCGGCCTCCTCGGCGGTAAGGCGCAGCGGCTCCGCAGCGGGCGCGGCGGCCGACTCGGTCCGCTTGGCGCCGGCGGACGGAAGCGTCGGATCCGCGGGACGCTGGGTGTGCCAGCTGGTCACGGCCTGGTAGGCGGCAGCGACCTCGAGCAGGCGATCCTCCTCGTAGGGGCGGCCACCGAGAATGGTTCCGCTGGGCACCTTGGGCTCGGCGCCGATCGCGGTGAAGCCGATGGGCAGGGCCAGCTCGGGCAGACCGAGGATGTCGAAGGGCACCGGACCGGTCTGCAGCAGCACGTCGCAGCCGCTCATCACCCCGTCGAGGACCTCCCGCAACAGGTGGTTCTTCGCGCGTTGCCCGGTGATCCACTCGTCGCCGGACAGGAACAGTCCCTGCAGCCAGCTCAACAGCGACACCCCGAACAGCTTCGGATCCTCTTTCAGGAACGGCAGGAACGGCTCGGTTCGCTCGCTGAGCCGGACGTTGTTGAACGTCCCGGTCATGAGGTCCCAGTCGGCCGGATAGCCGACGTGCACGACCGTGGCACCGGGGATCGCATCGAGCGTGTCGAGGAACGCCCTGCGCAGCGCGGCGACATCGGCGCTCACCCCGGTCAGGAAGTCCGGCGGCACCCCGATCGTCGTCGGGCGCCGCAGGACGACCTTGCCGTGGCGGCGGACCGGCAGGGCCGAGCTGATCAGGTCGGGTACCGCGGGCAGGCCCAACGTGCGTGGATCGTTGCGGTCCGGCCCGGCCATGATCGTCATCATGATCGCCGCGTCGAGCGCGTCGCGGGCCAGCGGGCCGGAGTGGTCGCGCGTGTAGGACAACGGGATCACGCCGTAGATCGAGGTGCGCCCCATCGTCGGCTTGAGGCCGGTGAGGTTCTGCTGGTTGGACGGGTTGACGATGCTGCCGCCGGTCTGGGTGCCGATCGACGAGGTCGCCATCCGCCCGGCCACCGAGCAGGCCGGTCCGGTCGACGATCCGCCCGGGTCGATCGACACGGTGCCAGGCGTCCAGGCGTTGACCGTGGTGATCGTGCCGTTCGGGGTCGTGGCTCGAGTCGTCGCGAGCGGGCCCATCTGACCCTTGCCGATGACGATGCCTCCGGCGGCCTTCAGCCGAGCTACCGACGTCGCGTCGTACGGGGGCACGAACGACTCGTAGATGAACGAGTTCGCGGTCGTCGCCACTCCGGCGGTGTAGTAGTTGTCCTTGATGCACAAGGGGATTCCGTTCAGGGTGCCGCTGCCGTGCCGGTCGGCCGCCCGGGCCTGCGCTCGGGCGCTGTCGGCCGTTACCGCGTTGAACGCCTGATAGACCGAATCGAACTTCGCGATCCGATCCAGGTGCGCCTCGACGAGATCCGTTGCTCGCAGGCTTCGCCGGCGCAGCAACGTGATCGCCTCGGCGACGGTCGCCTCGGTCGGGTCGGCCTTCGCCGCCGGGCGCACGTCCACGTCGGGGACGAGCGGCGGGCGCCGGCTCGGTGATGCCTCGGCCGTCGCCGGACCGGCCCAGGCGGGCAATGTCGTCAGGGCCGCGGTGCCCGCAGCCACGGCCGCGCTGCGTTGGAGGAAGACCCGGCGGTTCAGCTCCCGATCGGTCATCGGCCGGTCCGCTCGCCGGTCCACGCCTCGGTGATGGACGGGTATTCGAGCGGTGGTGAGAGCTCCTGGCTCAATATCGTGGCGTCCGCGGTACCGGCCGGTGGGCTCGGGCGCCACGCGTTGATGACAACCGGGTTGGACAGCACGAAGGACCGCAACGAGGACAGCACCTGGGCCTGGGTGGGAGCACCGGTCACCGGATCCGGTGCGGTCGGCAACAGCGACAGATCGATTCCGGACAGCACCAATCGGCTGGCAATGAACGTATTGAGCTGATCGATTGTGAGCGCAGACGGGTCAACAGCCATGGCGGTCCTGTCCGGGGAGAGAGAGCTGGGTGAGCTCGGGTGACGGGCTACCCCAATCAACCCCGGCGGCGTTTCGGATGCGTGCCCGGCCTGTGACGCATGAATTTCAGCCGGTCCCCAAGCCGGTGAACTGGGGCACCACCGCGAGCTTCGTCCGAAAGTGGCCCTGATCTCTAGTTATCCGATAGACATTGACAAGATCTCGGGTGGTTGCTTAGCGTGGACACCACGAGGTCATGAGCATCAGCGTCAAGCCCTGGCTGGCTGATCGGCAACCCTCACATCGCGGTTGGGGTTGCTCGCTCGATGGTCGGTGACGACCCGGCCGACCCGGTCCATCCGGCGTCGGTAAGCGCGAGGCCCAGCACGGGCGGAACGGTCGAGGTGGCACGGTGTGCGCTCGTCGGGGGATCGAGATCGGAGTGAGCGACCTGCGCTCGCGCCGGCACGTCGATCTGGCCCGCATCTGCAGCGCCCTGTGTCCGGCCTGATCCAGCTCGCCACCCTGCTGTAGTCGCTGATCCGCTCGCGCCCGGCGCGTGTGGTGTCGACGCCGCCTGCCCTCACTCACCCATCGGAGTTCTCGATGAACGAAGTCGACGACCCGCCAACGACGGTTGACCCGACGCCGGTGCGCGATCCGGTTGTCGACGGGCCGCCCGGGTCGAGCCAGCGGGTGATCCCGCTGCGCCGCCCGGGCCGGTGGATCGCCACGGTGGTCGTGTTGGTGGTGGTCGCCCAGATCGGGCACGGGCTGGCCACGAACCGGTTCTTCCAATGGAACCGATTCGGGTACTGGTTCACGCGACCGGTGATCGTCGACGGTTTGACCGTCACGTTGAAGGTCGCCGCGTGGAGCGCCCTGTTCGGGCTGCTGGGCGGGGTCGTGCTTGCCCTGGCCCGGTTGTCGAAGAGCCCGGTGCTCACGGCGGTCAGCTGGACCTACATCTGGCTGTTCCGGTCCATACCGCTGATCGTGTTGCTGCTGTTCCTCTACAACTTCGGCGCGCTGTACAAGACGATCAGCCTCGGCGTGCCGTTCGGGCCGACGTTCGCGCACTTCGACGAGTCCCGGCTGGCCAGCGACATGGTGATCGCCATCGTCGGCCTCAGTCTCAACGAGGCCGCCTACGCCGCCGAGGTAGTGCGGGCCGGCATCCTGTCCGTCGACCAGGGCCAGCACGAGGCCGCCGCCGCGCTCGGGCTGCCGAGGGTGTACCAGTTGCGCCGGGTCGTGCTGCCCCAGGCGCTGCGCGCGATCATCCCGGGCTACGTCAACCAGCTCATCGGCCTGATCAAGAGCACGTCGCTGGTCTACTACGTCTCGCTGCTGGACCTGTTCGGATCGGTCGAGACGCTGGGCAGCACCTATCCGAGCGACATCGTGCCGCTGCTCGTGGTGGCCACGGTCTGGTACCTGATCTTGACGAGTGCCGTGTCGATCGTGCAGTTCTACGTCGAGCGCTACTACGCGCGGGGTGCCGTCCGAACACTGCCGCCCACCCCGTTGCAACGCCTGCGCTCCGGCCTGGCCGGGGTTCGGGCGCGCTACCGGCTCGAGGTCGACCGATGACCACCCCGGCGCGCGCGGCCGCCGTCCGGATCCACAACGCGCACAAGGCCTACGGCGTGCACCGCGTCCTGAACGGGATCGACCTGACGGTGCCGCCAGGGCACGTGGCCGCCATTCTCGGCCCATCCGGCTCGGGCAAGTCGACGCTGCTGCGGGCGATCAATCACCTGGAGAAGCTGGACGTCGGCTACGTCAGCATCAACGACGAACCGATCGGGGTTCGTCGGCACGGCGAGCGGCTCAAGGAGTTGAGCGGACGTGTCATCCTGCGTCAGCGCCGTCAGGTCGGGTTCGTGTTCCAGAGCTTCAACCTGTTTCCCAACCTCAGCGTCCTGGACAACGTCGCTGCTGGCCCGATCGCGACGGGTCGGCACCGCAAACCGCAAGCCCATACCTTGGCGTACGGCCTTCTGGAGCGAGTCGGCCTGGCCGACAAGGCCCGGGCCTACCCGCGGCAGTTGTCCGGCGGCCAGCAGCAACGGGTGGCCATCGCCCGCGCCCTGGCCCTGGAGCCGGGCGTCATCTTGTTCGACGAGCCGACCTCGGCCCTGGATCCCGAACTGGTCGGCGAGGTGCTCTCAGTCATCAAGGACCTCGCCGCCACCGGCACGACCATGATCGTCGTCACGCACGAGATCGGCTTCGCCCGCGAGGTGGCCGACCTCGCGGTGTTCCTCGACGACGGCCGAATCCTCGAGCAGGGGCCGCCGACCCAGGTGCTCGACCGACCGAGCCATCCCCGCACCCGCGAATTCCTCAGCAAGGTCTTGTGACCTGTGAATACCCCTTTCCGCACAAGGAGAATCATGCGCAACGCCAGCATTCTGGCCGCTGCAGTTGTCGTGCTCGCCGCGAGCCTCGCGGCGTGCTCCAGTAGCAGCAAGGACGAGGGAGCCGACCCCAGCGGCGGGACGACCAAGGTCGGTGCGCTCTCGAACGGCGCAGCCAAGGAAGTCAGCCTGTCCGTGTCGACCGTCGCCTCGATCCGCGCCGAGCTGCCCGGGGCGGTCCGCGACAAGGGCACGCTGGTCATCGGGCTCGGGTTCCTGCCCGCCGGATCGCCGCCGCTGGGCTACGTCGGTACCGACCAGCGAACCCTGACCGGATCCGAGCCGGACCTGGGCCGGTTGGTGGCCGCCGTGCTCGGCCTGAAACCCCAGCTGTCCAACGCGACCTGGGACAACCTGTTCGTCGGCATCGACAGCGGCAAGACCGACGTCGGGATCTCCAACATCACCGACACCGAGCAACGCAAGCAGAAGTACGACTTCGCCTGCTACCGGCAGGACAATCTCGGCTTCGAGGTGCTCAAGTCCAACACCTGGAACTTCGACGGCAACTACGAGAGTCTCGCCGGCAAGACCGTCGCGGTGGGTTCGGGCACCAACCAGGAGAAGATCCTCTTGGAATGGCAGCGCAAGCTGCAAGCCGCCGGCAAGTCGCTGACCATCAAGCGTTACCCGGACCTCAACAGCACGTACCTGGCCCTGAGCTCGGGCAAGATCGACGCCAACTTCGCGCCCAACCCGGAGATCGCCTACCACGCAGCACGGGACGCCAACTCGCCCAACCCGACTCGCAACGCCGGCAAGTACTCCGGTGCGGGCGCGACGCTGCAGGGACTGATCTGCGCGACGACGAAGAAGGGCGACGGGCTGGTCAAGCCACTGGCCGACGCCATCAACTACCTGATCAAGAACGGCCAGTACGCCAAGTGGCTGGCGGCCTGGAACCTGGCCAACGAGGCCGTGCCCACCGCGCAGATCAACCCGCCCGGCCTGCCGCTGAGCAACTCATGACCACCGTCGACACGTTCACCGAACAGTGGCAGGAGTGGCACCGCCGCCACGAGACCGCGCGCGCCGACCGGCACGGATTCCTCGCGATCACCGGCCTGCACTGGCTCACCGACGAACCGCAGCGCTTCCCGGACGCTCCGGGGGAGTGGTCGACCGGACCGGACGGCGTGATCGTCGAGCTGCGCGACGGCGAGGAACTTGCCGTGGATGGCGCGCCGATCCGGGACCGGCACCGCTTCGGAGTGTTGCCGGAAGGGGGCGGGGTCACGGCCGGCTGGGGCGACGCGGCGATCGAGGTGGCCAAGCGCGGCGGGCACGACATCGTCCGCCCGCGGCATCCGGCTAACCCGCTGCGCGTCGACTACCGCGGAACGCCGACGTACCCGCCGGATCCGCGCTGGGTGGTGCCCGGCCGCTACCTGCCGTTCGAGCAGCCACGTCCCACCACGGTCGGTGCGGCGGTCGACGGTCTGGAGCACGTCTACGACGCCCCGGGCCGGGTCGAGTTCACAGTCGACGGGCAGCCGCTGACCTTGACCGCCTTTCCGGGCCACCGTCCGGGCAGCCTGTTCGTGCTGTTCACCGACGCCACGTCCGGCGTCACGACGTACGCGGCCAACCGCGAGCTGACACTCGATCCGCCGGCCCCGGACGGCGCCGTCACGATCGACTTCAACCGCGCGGTGAACCTGCCTTGCGCCTATAGCGACCTGGCCACCTGCCCGCTGCCACCGGCCGAGAACCGGCTGCCGATCCCGATCGAGGCGGGCGAGCAGATCCCCTACGAGCGCAGCGGAAAGTGAGTGCGCGCATGTCTGCTAGTCCTATCCACCTGGCCGTCGCTCTGGACGGCGCGGGCTGGCATCCGGCCGCGTGGCGCGAGCCCGACGCGCGGCCCAACGAGCTCTTCAGTGCCGGGTACTGGCTCGACCTCGTGACCGAGGCGGAGCAGGGGCGGCTCGACTTCGTCACGATCGAGGACGCCCTGCGGCTGCAGTCGGGCGATCTGTTCGTGCCGGATGAACGCACCGATCAGGTTCGCGGCCGGCTGGACGCGGTGTTGATCGCCGCGCGAGTGGCGCCCCGCACGTCACACATCGGCCTGGTGCCCACCGCGATCGTCACCCATACCGAGCCGTTCCACATCTCAAAAGCGATCGCCACGCTCGACTACGTCAGCAGCGGCCGGGCCGGAGTGCGCGTGCAGGTATCCCCGGTGACGCACGAGGCCGCGCACTTCGGCCGCCGCACGTTTCCCCCATTGCGGCTGGAGAATCTCGACGATCCGGTGCTGCGGCAGCTCATCGCCGACCAGTTCGACGAGGCCGCCGACTACGTCGAGGTGCTGCGGCGGTTGTGGGACAGCTGGGAGGACGACGCCGAGATCCGCGACGTGCGCACCGGCCGGTTCGTCGATCGGAACCGGTTGCACTACGTCGACTTCGAGGGACGGTGGTTCTCGGTCAAGGGCCCGTCGATCACGCCGCGCCCGCCGCAGGGCCAGCCGGTCGTCACCGCACTCGGACACCGAACCGAGCCCTATCAGCTGATCGCCCGCACGGCGGACGTGGGCTACGTGACGCCCCGCGACACCGCCCACGCCCAGGAGATCCTCGCCGAGATCCGCGTCGAACAGGCCGCCGCCGGGCGGGTCGACGAGACGGTGCATGTGTTCGGCGACCTCGTGGTGTTCCTCGACGAGGATGCGACGGCTGCGGCAGCTCGCAAGCAGCGACTCGATGACCGTGACGGCGCCGAGTACACGTCCGACGCGGCGATCTTCGTCGGTACACCGACCGAGCTGGCCGAGCTGCTGATCGAGTGGCACGAGGCCGGCCTGTCCGGGTTCCGGCTGCGTCCGGGTGCAGTGCCCCACGACCTGGTCCAGATCACCCGAGGCCTGGTACCCGAACTGCAACGCCGCGGGGCGTTTCGCACCGAGTACGAGGCCGACACCCTGCGGGGGCGGCTCGGACTGTCTCGGCCCGCCAACCGTTACGCCGTCGCCTGAAGGAGCAGCATGACCAAGCAGATCCATCTCGCGGCACACTTCCCGGGCGTCAACAACACGACGGTGTGGAGTGATCCGGCCGCCGGCAGCCACATCGAGTTCGAGTCGTTTCGCCACTTCGCCCAGACGGCTGAGCGCGGCAAGTTCGACTTCCTGTTCCTGGCCGAGGGATTGCGGCTGCGCGAGCAGAACGGGCTGATCTACGACCTGGACGTGGTGGGCCGTCCGGACACGTTCGCGATCCTCGCGGCGCTGGCGGCGGTCACCGACCGGCTCGGGCTGACCGGCACGATCAACTCGACGTTCAACGA
Source organism: Jatrophihabitantaceae bacterium (assembly GCA_036502695.1). Classification (GTDB taxonomy): domain Bacteria; phylum Actinomycetota; class Actinomycetes; order Mycobacteriales; family Jatrophihabitantaceae; genus DASXRA01. The sequence goes on along the minus strand of DASXYE010000334.1, from coordinate 3,418 downwards.
GCCCTACGAGGTGGCCCGCCAGTTCGCCTCGCTGGATCACCTCTCGGCCGGCCGCTCGGCGTGGAACGTCGTCACGTCGTGGGATGCCTTCACCGGCGAGAACTTCCGCCGCGGCGGGTTCCTGCCGCAGGACCAGCGCTACGAGCGGGCCCGCACCTTCCTGCAGACGACCTGGGAGCTGTTCGACTCGTGGCGCGGCGACGAGATCATCGCCGACAAGGAGTCCGGCACGTTCTTGCGCGATCCGCACCCGGGCGGCTTCGAACACCACGATGCGCACTTCGACATCGCCGGGCAGTTCAACGTGCCGCGCAGCCCGCAGGGCCGGCCGGTGATCTTCCAGGCCGGCGACTCCGAGGAGGGTCGCGAGTTCGCGGCGTCCAGCGCGGACGCGATCTTCTCGCGGTACAGCACGCTCGATGCCGGGCGGACGTTCTACACCGACGTGAAATCCCGGCTGGCGCGCTACGGGCGCGGGCGCGACGAGCTGCTCATCCTGCCGGCCGCGACGTTCGTGCTGGGCGACACCGACGCCGAGGCGGCTGAGCTCGCCCATGAGGTTCGGCTGGCGCAGGTCAGCGAGCAGACCGCGATCAAGTTCCTGGAGCAGCTGTGGAACCGTGACCTGTCCGACCACGACGCGAACGGCCCGCTGCCGGACAGCGACCCGATCGTCGGCGAGAACACGATCGCGCGCGGCCGGGCCAGCGTGCGGATGTACCGCGACCCGCTGGCTACCGCGAACGAGTGGCGGCAACTGGCCGAGGCGAAGAACCTGACCAGTCGCGAGCTGATCATCGAGGTCACCGGACGGCAGTCGTTCATCGGCTCGGCGGCCACCGTCGCCGCGACGATCAACGAGTTCGTGCAGACCGACGCCAGCGACGGCTTCATCCTCGTCCCGCACATCACGCCCAGTGGGCTCGACCCGTTCGTCGATCAGGTCGTGCCCTTGTTGCAGGAACGCGGCGTGTTCCGCGTCGACTACGAGGGCACGACGCTGCGCGAGCATCTCGGTCTCGCGCCGCTCCGCGACTCGATCCGGGCGGCGTCATGAAGTTCTTGACGATCACGCTGATCGTGCACGCCCCGGACCCGGTGACCGCTGTGCAGAAGTCGACCGCCGAACGATTCCGCGAGGTCGTCGACAACGCGCTGCTGGCCGAGGACCTCGGCTTCGACGGGTTCGGCGTGGGCGAGCGGCACGAGCGGCCGTTCATCTCGTCCGCGCCGCCCGTCGTGCTGAGCCACATCGCCGCGCTGACGTCGCGGATCCGGCTGTTCACCGCGGTCACCACGCTGAGCCTGCTCGATCCGGTGCGCGCCTACGAGGACTACGCCACGCTCGACCATCTCTCCGGCGGGCGCCTGGAGCTCATCATCGGCAAGGGCAACGGCACCGCGCAGCGCGAGCTGTTCCACGTCACGCCCGAGGACCAGTGGGACCGCAACGCCGAGTCCTACGAGCTGTTCCGCCGGATCTGGCACGACGGGCGGGTGACGGCGACGCCACGATTCCGTCCGTCGCTGCAGGATGCCGAGGTGTGGCCGCGGCCGTTGCAGCAGCCCGTCCGGGTGTGGCACGGCAGCGCCACGTCGAAGGACTCCGTCGACCTGGCCGCCCGCTACGGCGATCCGCTGTTCTCGGCCAACGTCACCAACCCGATCGAGCCCTACGCCGAGCTGGTGCGCTACTACCGCGAACGGTGGGCGTACTACGGGCACGACCCGGCCCAGGCCGCCGTCGGCGCCGGCACGGCCGGGTACTACGCCCGATCCAACTCGCAGGACGCGCTCGCGCTGTACCGGCCGATCTTCGAGGGCCGGCTGGCCTTCCAGAAACGGATCGGCCTGCCCGTCGTGTTCGCCACCCTGGAGGACTTCGTGGAACGCAGCTCCGCCCTGATCGGCAGCCCGCAACAGATCGTCGAGAAGGTGCACCGTTATCACGAACAGTTCGGGCACAGCGTCTTGCACCTGCACGCCGACGGCGACGGGCTGACCGACCGCCAGCACCGCGAGAGCCTGGAGCTGTTCCAGTCCGACATCGCGCCGGTGCTGCGGCGCGACATCCCTGACCCGCCCTGGGGTTGGGGTTCGCCGGCCGCGGCGTCGGTGCCGCCGATCCCGGCGGGGGTGTGAGCGACATGGCCAACACCCCGCTCGCCGTACTGGACCTGGTGCCGATCTCGTCCGGCTCGAACGCCCGCCAGGCCCTGACCAACAGCATCGACCTGGCCCAGCAGGCCGAACGCTGCGGCTACGCCCGCTATTGGTTCGCCGAGCACCACCTCAACCCCGGCGTCGCCGGCACGTCACCGGCGGTGGTGCTGGCGCTGACCGCCGCGGCGACGTCGCGCATCCGTATCGGGTCGGGCGCGGTTCAGATGGGACACCGCACCGCACTGTCCACAGTGGAGGAATTCGGTCTGGTCGACGCGCTGCATCCCGGCCGGCTCGATCTGGGACTGGGCCGCTCGGGCGGCAAGCCACCGCAGGAGCCGGCCCTCGTCGGGGCGCCCGCCTCGACGCAAACGGCCAACGGACTGAAGATCCCGCCCCGGTTCTCGTTCGCGCACCTGCTCGGTTCGCCGAGGTTCCTGCTGCAGAGGACACTCCTGCAGCTGCCCGGCGCGCAGCCGCAGAACTACACCGATCAGGTCGACGACATCCGCGCGCTGCTGGCCGGCACGTACCGCTCGGCCGAGGGCGAGGAGGCCCACGTCGTGCCGGGCGAACACGCCGACCTGCAACTGTGGATCCTGGGCAGCAGCGGCGGCGAGAGCGCCACCGTGGCGGGGGAGCGCGGGCTGCGGTTCGCAGCCAACTACCACGTCAGCCCAGCCACCGTGCTCGAGGCGGTCGAGGGCTACCGGGCCGCGTTCCGTCCGGGCGAAGTCGCCGAACCGTACGTCAGCGTATCGGCGGACGTGGTCGTGGCTGAGAACGAAGCCGCTGCCCGCGAGCTGGCCACCGGGTACGGGTTGTGGGTGCGCAGCATCCGCACCGCCGAAGGCGCGATCCAGTTCCCCACGCCGGAGCAAGCGCGTCAGCACGCCTGGACCGACGAGGACCGCGACCTGGTGGCCGACCGGGTCGACACCCAGTTCGTCGGCTCACCGGCCCAGGTCGCCGACCAGCTCGAGACGCTGCGGGACGCGACCCGGGCCGACGAGCTGATCATCACCACCATCACCCACGACCACGCCGACCGGGTGCGCTCCTACCAGCTGCTCGCCGACGAATGGGCGAAACGATGACGGCACCGCACCGCCCGTTCAGCGCGATCTGAATCGTCGCCCGGTGCGAGCAGGGGCAGAACCAGCCCGCGTAGAGGTGGTAGCGGCCGGGCTCAGCCCGATAGCCGCTCGAGCCGTCGAGCGTGATCCGGCCGTCGAAGGCGGCGGCGCTGGTCGGC
>DASXYE010000333.1:0-9157 GCA_036502695.1 Jatrophihabitantaceae bacterium | reverse complement strand
GTGGACAAGGACATCCGGGCCGTGCTGGGTCAGCCGGTGGCCGGCAGCCTGGCCGACAAGTACTGCGGCGGCGGCTCGCTGTCGGCCTGCCGGACGACGCTGCTGACGACGCTCGCCCAGGCCGCGGCGACGCCGGCCGCGGCGGTCTACCCGGGTGATGCGAGCTGCAGCGCCGGCGATCAGTGGTGCGCCGATGCGATCATCCAGAACCCGCTGGGCGGCATCACCGACGCGACGACCAGCTGGCAGAACCGTCCAACGTTCCAGCAGGTCGTGCAGTACCCCGCCCACCGCTGAGCGTTCGCCCAGATCGAGGTACATCTGCACCGCATACGGTGGCGGATGTACCTCGATCTGCGGGGTTCAGCCCAGTTTGCGGACGATGCCTAGCGGCAGGTGCCGGATGGCCGGGGCCATCACCCGCCAGGGCCAGGCCGGCACGATCGCCTTGGCCGGTTCGCGTTCGATGGCAGCAACCATCGCGCGCACGCCGGGCTCGGTGTCGACGATGAACCGGATGCGGTGGGCCACCTGCTCGTTCATCTCCGAGCGGATGTAGCCGGGGTAGACGGTGCTGACCTTGATCGGGGTGCCCAGCGCGTCCGAGCGGATGCCTTCGGCCAGCGCGGCCACCCCGGCCTTGGTCGCGGCATACACGGCGATGGCGCCGGGCTGTCCGCGCAGTGCGGCCACCGACGAGACGACGACCAGGTGGCCGGCGTTCGCCTCGCGGAAGATGGCCATCGCCGCCTCGCACTGCGCGAGCGCGCCGACGAAGTTGGTCACGGCGGTGTCGCGGTTGGCGTCGAACCGCCCGGTGCCGATGCGCGTGCCCTTGCCGAGCCCGGCGTTGACGATCACCCGGTCGAGGCCGCCCAGCTCGTCGCGCGCCGCGGCGAACCCGGCTTGGACGGACGCGTGGTCAGTGACGTCGACGGCGTGCGTGCTGATCGTCACGCCGCTGCCGGCCAGCTCGTCCCGCAGGGCATCGAGCCGGTCGACGCGGCGCGCGCACAACGCCAGGTTGCGCCCCTTCGCCGCGAACTGGCGGGCCATCTCGGCACCCAACCCGGAACTCGCCCCGGTGATGAGAATGTTCTTGCGCATCAAGCGGTTCGCTTCCTTTACCGGCGGGCCGGCCGTGTCAACGTGGCGCCGTAGTCGAGCATGACTTCCCGCACGGCCTGGGTCTTCTCGGTGTCGTGGTCGACGAGCCACGTCGTGGTGGCTCCGTCGATCATCGTCACGACCATACGGGCCAGTACGGGCATCTCGAGCTGCCACTCGACACCGGCCAGCTCGGCCGCGGTCGTAAGCAGGATGGTGGCCGACTCGTAGTACTGGCGGTACTGCTCGTCGGCCAGGTCGCGCAGTTCGGGGGTCCGCAGCGCGTGGTGGTTCAGCTCGAACAGCACCTGCTCGTGGCCCGGGTTCTTCTCGAGATGCTCGAGGTAGCCGTTCAGCGCCTGGCCCAGCGTCTCGCGGATGTCGCGCCCCGGCTGCATCGCGGCGCGAGCGGCCTCGCGCTCGATCTCGGCCAGCATGATGATCAGTTCGCGCAGCAGTTCGTTGCGCGAGCGGAAGCAGTAGTGGAACGTCGCGAGCACCATGCCGGCCTCGGCGGCGATGGCTCGGGTGGTGCCGGCAGCTACCCCGTCGCGGGACATCACCCGCAGGGCGGCGGCCAACAGCTCGGCACGCCGCTCGTCGGCGGACATTCGGGCCACGGTGTGCCTCCCGTCTCAGTCGATCGTCTGAGTCATGGTAGCCCGCGGGTGATCACCTCTCGGTACCAGGCGAAGGATGTCTTGGGGATGCGGCGCTGCGTCGGGAAGTCCAGGTAGGCCAGCCCGAACCGTTTCGTGTAGCCCTGCGCCCACTCGAAATTGTCGTACAGCGACCAGACGTGATAGCCGCGGACGTCCACGCCGGCGGCTCGCGCGGTTCGGACGGCGCCGATGTGCGCGTCCAGGTAGGCGATCCGGTCCGGGTCGTCGCACCCGCCGTCGCGCAGCTGATCGTTGTAGGCGCAGCCGTTCTCGGTCACCGTTAGGGGCGGCAGCCGCGATCCGTACCGGTCGCGGAGCCCGACCAGCGCCTCGGTCAGCCCCTCCGGCGCGACGGCCCAGCCGAACGCTGTGGTGGGATAGCCCGCCGGCGCGATCACCTCGAGCGGCACCGGTCCGTCGACGGCGCGCACGGCGTTGATCGAGTAGTAGTTGACGCCCAGCGCGTCGATGGGTGCGGCGATCACGTCCAGGTCGCCGTCCTGCACGGGTAGCAGCGGAGCCAGCTCGTCGGGATACGCACCGGTCAGCACCGGATCGGTGAACAACCGGTTCTGCAGGAGGTCGTACAGCCCGGCTGCATTCACGTCGGCCTCGGCGGGGCTGGCCGGACGGGCCGGCGCGTAGCTGTTGATGAGCATGACCCGCTCGGCGTTGACGGCCCGCAGCGCCTGAACGCCGAGGCCGTGCGCCAGCAGCAAGTGGTGGGCCACGGCGAATGCCCGATCGAGCGGCAGGTTCAGCCCCGGCGCGTGCTCGCCGGTGATGTGCCCCAGGACGAAGTGCTCGAACGGCTCGTTCATCGTGGCCCAGGTGCCGACCCGATCGCCCAGGCGGGCCGCCACCACCGAGGCGTACGACGCGTAGCGGTCCGCCGTAGCGCGCTCCGACCAGCCGCCGGCGTCCTGCAGCCATTGCGGCAGGTCCCAGTGGTACAGGTTCACGACCGGCGTGATGCTCCGCGCGAGCAGCCCGTCGACCAGCCGATCGTAGAAATCCAGCCCAGCTGTATTGACCGCGTCGGCAGATGGCTCGACGCGCGGCCAAGCCACCGAGAACCGGTAGGCGCCGACGCCCAGTTCCGCCAGCAATGCCAGATCATCGGCCCAGCGGTGGACGTGGTCGCAGGCCACCTCGGCGTTCGACGAGTCGGCGACCACCCCTGGGCGGCCGACGAAGGTATCCCAGATCGAGACGCCCCGCCCGGCGATGCCCTCGATCTGCGCCGCCGACGTCGCGACGCCCCATTCGAAGTCGTCCATGCCTAGTGAGTCTGTGTTGGACGCTCGCCCAAGTCAAGTGTCCGAGTATACGGGCGGGCGCCACGTCCCTCCGAGGCGTGGCGCCCGTCCGCCGGCACCGGCTACCCGCGCGAGCGGTGCAGCCGGCCGAGGCCCGCCGTCCCCAGCCCGATCGCTAGCAGCCCCAGTAACAGAACGGCGATGCTCATCGGATGTCCCCCTCGACATGTGGCCCGGCCGCGTTACCGCGACCGTGTTCGACGGTAGGCGGCGGCGGGCCGGTCCGAACCCGTAGAACCACCTGGATCCAGCTCGAGCGGTACCTGACGGTGTGCGCTTGATCGCCCCGGCGATGGCGACGGGTAGGCGTAGCCCTACCCAGAGTCCGCCGACTAGGCCCAGTGAACGGCGCGGCGAACTCGAAGAGTCTTGATCCGTACCGATCGAGACCTGATCAAGACGAGGGGATTCGCAATGAACGTGCTTCAGTTGGACGGCGTCCGCAAGGTGCACGGCACCGGCGCCAACGCTGTTACCGCCCTGGATGGAGTGAGTCTGGCCGTACCGCCCGGTACGTTCCTGGCCATCATGGGGCCGTCCGGTTCCGGGAAGAGCACCATGCTCAACTGTGCAGCCGGGCTGGAGACCCCGACGGCGGGCACTGTGACCGTTGGCGGCGTCGATCTGGCCGGCCAGGACGACGAGGCGCTGACCCGGTTCCGGCGCCAGCACATCGGCTTCGTGTTCCAGGACTTCAACCTGCTGCCGTACCTGACCGCCTACCAGAACGTCGAGCTGCCGCTGCGGTTGGCGGGCACCGTAAACCGGACCAGCCGGCACCGGATCGTCGAGATGCTGGACGGCGTCGGGCTGGCGCACCGGATGGATCGGCTGCCGGCGCAGCTGTCCGGCGGCGAGCAGCAGCGCGTGGCCGTGGCCCGAGCATTGGTCGCCGAGCCGAGTGTGATCTTCGCCGACGAGCCGACGGGGGCCCTCGACTCATCCAGCGCGGCCCAGGTGCTCACGCTGCTGCGGCGAGCCGCACCGACGGTGGTCATGGTCACGCACGACCCGGTGGCCGCGTCCTACGCGGACTCGGTGTACTTCCTGGCCGACGGTTCGCTGGTCAGCCGGATGGATTCCCCGGACGCCGAGTCCGTTGCCCGACAGCTCACCCACCTGGGCGAGCTGGTGGCCGGTCGCCGAGCGGAGGCCGTCCGATGAACAGGCTGGCTGTACGTTCGGTGCGCAGTCGCATCACGTCGTTCACTGCCTGTGGGCTGGCGGTCTTCCTCGGCGCGACGCTCATGATGGCGTTCCTGGCGATGCTCACCACCGGGCTGGCTCATGGGACGTCCGGCGACGACCGGAGCACGCTGGTGACGATGGCCACCGTCGTCGGCGGATGGGCCGTGTTGATCGTGATCTTCGCGGTGGCGTCCACCATGCAACTGACGGTACGGCAGCGGTCCGAGGAGTTCGGGTTGCTGCGCACGATCGGCACGACGCCGAAGCAGATCCGGCGGATGGTGTCGAGCGAGTCGCTGCTGGTCACCGGGATCGCGGCGGTCGCTGCCCTCATCCCGGGCTGGCTGCTCGGCCGGGGGGTGCTGGCCATGCTGCGCAACGGGCATCTCGTGTCGGCCGACGTGCACTACCACTCCGGGCTGGCGCCGTTCGCGATCACACTCGTGGCGATGCTGGCCGCAGCGGCGTGCGCGGCCCGGTTCGCGGCCCGGCCGGCGCTGACCGGATCTGCGGCCGGCGCCCTGACCGCCAGCCGGGTCGGCTCGCCCGAACTGAGTCGGCGCCGATTCTGGCTCGGCATCGGGCTGATCGCCCTCGGCGCGAACTACTCGGTGATGGCCATGACGATGGGCAACGACGGTGGCGACAAGTTCGCCGCGATGAGCCTGGCCGGCCCGGCCTCGGTGTTCTGGTCGATCGGACTGGCCGTGTTCGCGCCGGAGCTGCTGCGCCGCGCGGCCGTACTCGGCAGCCGGTTCGTCGGACGGAATGCGTCCGGGCAACTCGCGACGATTGCGATGCGGCAGCGGGCGGCCGAGCTGGCCGGGGCGCTGCGGCCGGTGATCATCCTGGTCGGCATCTCTACAGGTACGCTGTACATGGTGGGCATCGACGCCGCTGCTGGCCAGCTCAAGGCGCACGACGTGGCCACGAACAGCACCGAGCTGCTGAACCTGGTGGTGGTCGGCATGGTCAGCCTGTTCGCTGCGATCATGGTGGGCAACACCCTCGTCGCGACGATCGCGGCGCGGCGGCGGGAGTTCGGCCTGCAGCGGCTGGCCGGATCCACTCGAGGACAGGTGACGTCGATGGCGGGCATCGAGGCGGCGCTGGTCGCCGCGACCGGCATCGTCGTGGGCGGCATCGCGGCACTGGGCGCGGTCGTCCCGTACACGATCGTCAAGACGCCGGGCTACCTGCCGACGGTGTGGCCTTGGCTGTTCCCGGCGGTTGCCGCGGTGGCCGGAGCGGTCACGGTGGGCACTGCGGTGACGGCGACCCGGCGCGAGCTGCGCCAGCCGGCCGTCGAGGCGGTGGCGGCATGACCCTTCCGCGCCAACTGGTCGGGGCCACGGCAGCTGCCGTGGCCCTTGGCCTCGTCGCCACCGTCATCTGGGCGCTCGGGGGCGACCTCGACGCCTACTTCTGGCCCCGCTGGGTCTGGTTCGCCCTTGGCATCCCGGTGGCACTCGCGTGGGGGGTGCGCTGGGCCTGGGCAAAACCGCCCGGCCGGCCGCGCCGGCTGGCCGTCCACGCCGCGATCTCGGTGGTGCTCGGCCTGATCGAGGTGTTCGCCTGGTTGTTCACCGGGCTGGGCCTGTTCTGGCCGATCTTCCCGATCGCGGTGCTGGGCGCGCTGTACGCCGCGCACGTCTGGCTGCTGCCGCGGCTGGCCCCCGACCGGGAGCTGGCGCTGATGGAGCGGATCAGCAACCTGACCCGGTCCCGCAGCGGGGCCCTCGACATCCAGGCCGCCGAAATGCGCCGCATCGAGCGCGACCTGCACGACGGGGCCCAGGCCCGGATCGTCTCGCTCGGCATGAGCCTGGGGCTGGCTGCCCGGCTGGTGAAGACCGACCCGGACGCCGCCGCCGACCTGATCAACGAGGCCCGGGCCAGCACGGTGGCCGCCCTGGACGAGCTGCGCGACGTCGTGCACGGCATCCACCCGCCGGTGCTGGCCGACCGGGGACTGGGCGGGGCCGTCGAGGCGCTGGCGCTCGACGTCTCCGTGCCGGTGACCGTCACGGCGGCGCTGCCGAATCGGCTGCCGGCCCCGGTCGAGTCCGCGGTGTACTTCGCCACGGCCGAGTGCCTGGCCAACGTCGTCAAGCACTCCGGTGCCACGCGGGCCTGGGTCGACCTGACCTACCGCGGCGGACGGCTGATCGTGGTCGTCGGCGACAATGGCAGCGGCGGTGCGCAGCTGGGCAGTGGCCCGGCCGGCCGCGGAGGTACCGGGCTGACCGGGATCGTCCGCCGGCTCGAGGCCTTCGACGGCACCGTCACCCTCGACAGCCCGGCCGGGGGGCCGACGACCGTGACCATGGAGGTGCCGTGCGCGTCGTCATAGCCGAGGATCTCGCGCTGCTGCGTGACGGGCTGACCCGGCTGCTGCAGGCCAGCGACGTCGAGGTGGTGGCCGCCGTCGGCGACCCGACCGCGTTCGCCGAGGCGCTGCGCGAGCACCATCCGATCGACCTGGCCATCGTCGACGTGCGGATGCCGCCGACGTTCACCAACGAGGGACTGACCGCCGCCATCGAGGCCCGGGCGGCTACCCCCGGCCTGCCGGTGCTGGTGCTGAGCCAGTACGTCGAGCGGCTGTACGCCCGCGAGCTGATGCACTCGGGCGAGGGCGGTATCGGCTACCTGCTCAAGGACCGGGTCGCCGACGTCGACGCCTTCCTCGACGCCGTGCAGCGGGTGGCCGCCGGCGGCACCGTCCTCGACCCCAAGGTCGTCTCCGCATTACTCAGCCAGGCTGAGCGTTCCTCGACGCTCACCCGGCTCACGCCCCGCGAGCGCGAGGTGCTCGGGCTGATGGCCGAGGGGATGTCCAACGCCGCGATTGCCGCCGCCATGGTGGTCACCGACAAGGCGGTCGGCAAGCACATCAGCAACATCTTCATGAAGCTCGACCTGCCGGACGTCCCCGACCACAACCGCCGCGTCCTAGCCGTGCTGAAGTACCTGGAGCAATAGCCCGTGGCTGGCCTGACCGGATGAGCGCTTGGCTCAGCGTCCGATGTAGGGGCCGGTCGGCTTGTCCCGCCGCAGTCGCACGATGAGGACGATCACCGCGATCGCCACCAGCACTACGACGATGGTGACGATCAGTGGTCCCTTGGTCGAGCTGTTGTGGACGGGCGTGCTGGTGATGGTCGGGGTCGCCGGCTGGTCGCCGACGCCGCGCAGTTCGGCGTCGAACCGGTCGTAGATCGGGTTGGTGGCCTGGGCCGGAAGCTTCTGGGTGAGCGCTGCCTTGGGCATGAGCGATCCGTAGCCGAGCGCGTTGCTGATGCGGGCCGGGGTCCGGCCGGACTGGCCGTGCGCGGCGTAGAGCGCGCGGGTGACGATCTGGCGGGCCGATTCGGTTGGGTACTTGGCCCGGAGCAAAGCGAACACTCCCGCTGCCAGCGCGGTTGCCTGGCTGGTGCTGTCGTTGCCCTGCTGGGGCCGGCCGAGAGTGTTGTCGAGCAGTTCAGGGAGGAACACCGCACCGGGGGCAACGAAGTCCAGCTCCGGACCCGTGGAGGTCTTGGTCGGCCGGAAGCTGGCGTCGGCGCCGCCGATCGTGATCACGCCGGGGCAGTCCCCGGGCGAATCGACCGGTCCGGGATCGTTGCCGGCCGAGGCGACCACGATCGCGTCGTGCCGGTAGGCGTAGGCGATCGCCGGGCCGAAGAAGGTGTTCTTGCACGGCACCGAGCTGCCGAAGCTCATGCTGATTACCTTCGCGCCGTGATCCACGGCCCAGCGGATGCCCTTGATCGCCGCGCTGCTGTCAGCGCCCAGGACGCCGACGCGCACCGGCAGGATCTTGGCCTTCGGCGCCACGCCGACAAGGCCGGCGCCCTTCCCGGTGCCCGCGATCAGCGCCGCCATGTCGGTGCCGTGCCCGAAGTTGATCTCGCCGGGAACCGGCTGGTCGTGCTGCGCACCCGTGGGGTGGTCGGTGAGGTCCACGCCCGGCAGCACCTGGCCACGCAGATCGCCGAGACTGCCCTTGACGCCGCTGTCGAGCACGGCAACCTTGACGCCCGCACCCTCGGACACCTTCCAGGTCTCGGGCAACGACCACTGCTGGTACCAGGGCGCGCCGGACGGCAGTGCCCCAGCCGGCTCAACGGGAACCAGCAACATCATGGCCGCACCCAGGGCGAGCACCAGCGCTAGCACGGACGAGCGGCGGATGAAGAACGGCATAGCGGGCAGGACGTCCTCTCACAAGCTTTTGGATCTTGGTCGGCCTCCCCGATTGTGCAGCAGGTGATTGTTTCTCCGAATTGGGGGTAACAAATACGGATAATTGGTCTACCGAGTGGTCTACGCTCGGCGCCGCGTCAGTCCGGCATGTCGCTGAAGCGGCTGTAATGGCCCTGGAAGCTGACCGCGACGGTGGCGGTCGGGCCATTACGGTGCTTGGCGATGATCAGGTCGGCCTCGCCCGCGCGGGGGGACTCGCGTTCGTACATGTCCTCGCGGTGCACGAGCAGCACGACGTCGGAGTCCTGCTCGATCGAGCCGGATTCACGCAGGTCGGAGAGCATCGGCTTCTTGTCGGTGCGCTGCTCGGGACCACGGTTCAGCTGTGACAGCGCGACTACCGGGATGCTGAGCTCCTTGGCCAGCAGCTTGATCGCCCGAGAGAACTCGCTGACTTCCTGCTGCCGCGACTCGACCCGCTTGCCGCTGGTCATCAACTGCAGGTAGTCGATGACGATCAGCTGCAGATCATGGCGCTGCTTGAGCCGGCGCGCCTTGGCTCGGATCTCCATCATGGTCAGGTTCGGCGAGTCGTCGAGGAACAACGGGGCCTCGGCCAGATCGCCGGCGCGGCGGGCCAACCGGGCCCAGTCCTGATCGCCCATGTGCCCG
>DASXYE010000332.1:0-1773 GCA_036502695.1 Jatrophihabitantaceae bacterium | reverse complement strand
GTAGGCGGCCACCGTCACGGCGGTGATCAGCGCCAGCACCAGCGAGTAGATGTTCTTGACCAGGAACAGGTTGGATGCCCGCTCGATATTGGCGATCACCCGCCGGCCTTCGGCGACGACGTCGGGCAGGTGCGCGAACCGGCCGTCCAGAAGTACGAGCTGCGCGACGGCACGGGTTGCGGGCGAGCCGTTGCCCATCGCCACGCCGATGTCGGCGTCCTTCAGGGCGAGTGCGTCGTTGACACCGTCTCCGGTCATCGCCACCACGTGGCCCTTGCTCTGCAGGGCGGCCACCACGGCGCGCTTCTGCTGCGGCGTGACCCGTCCGAACACGCTGTTGTCCTCGAGCACGGCGGCCAGCTCGGCCAGGTCGGACGGCAGGGTTCGGGCGTCGACGGCATCGGCGGCACCGCTGACCCCCGGGACGCCGACGTGCGCCGCGACGGCGCCCACCGTGCGCGGGTTGTCGCCGGAGATGACCTTCAGCGCAACGCCCTGCTCGGTGAAGTACCGCAGCGTGTCCGCGGCGTCGTCGCGTACCCGCTCGGCCAGGATCACCAGCGCAGCCGGCGTCAGTGCCTCGGGGAGCGTCGCCTCGTCGCCCACGGTGCCGGGCGGCTCGTCCGATCGGGCGAGCAGCAACACCCGGCGACCCTCGGCGGCCAACGTGTCGGCGCCGGCGCGGGCGGACTGCTGCGCCGGACCGACCGGCGCCGGCAGCACCATCTCGGGGGCGCCGAACACCCACGTGCCCCGTCCGTCGGCGGTCACCGACGACCACTTGCGCGCCGACGAGAACGGCACGCTGCCCGTGGCCGCCCAGGCAGTGGACGGGTACGCGGTGGCCACTGCCGCGGCCGTCGCGTTGGCGTCATCGCCGCCGGACAGCAACCCGAGCGCATCGGGTACGTCGTCGTGCGCGTCGAGCACCTCGATCCGATCGAACGCCACGTCGCCGTGGGTCAGGGTGCCGGTCTTGTCCAGACAGACGACGTCCACCCGGGCCAGACCCTCGACGGCCGGTAGCTCCTGGACGAGCGTCTGCCGGCGGGCCAGCGTCAGCGTGCCGAGCATGAACGCCAGGCTGGTCAGCAGCACCAAACCCTCGGGCACCATGCCGACCAGGGCGGCAACGGTGCCGGTCAACGCGTCCTGCCAGCCGTGGTTGTCCTTGGTGCGGAACTGGCTCCACAGCATGATCGGGCCGACCACCAGCATGATCAGGCCGATCCACTTGAGCAGCTTGTTCGTGCCGGCCACCAGCTCGGAGTGCGTGACCGTGAACCGCCGCGCCTCGGTGGCCAGCCTCGTGGCGTACGCGTCGGCGCCGACGGCGGTGGCCTGGAAGCGGCCCTGCCCGGCCACCACGATCGAACCGGAGCGCACCTCGTCGCCCGGTTCCTTGGCGATAGCGTCGGCCTCACCGGTCAGCAGCGATTCGTCGACCTCCAGGCCGGTCGCGTCGGTGACCATCCCGTCAGCGGGTACCTGATCGCCGGACCGGATCTCGAGCAGGTCGTCCTGCACGACGTCCTCGACGGCGAGGTCATCGACCGTACCGGCGCGTACGGCGCGAGCCCGCGGCGCGTTCAGCACGGCCAGCCGATCGAGGGTGCGCTTGGCCCGGACCTCCTGGAAGATCCCGATCGCCGAGTTGGCGATGATCACCCCGCCGAACAGGCCGTTCTGCCAGCGCCCGGTGGCCAGGATGATCACGAACAGGGTCAGCAGCAACCCGTTGAAGACCGTGAACACATTCGCCCGGACGATCTC
>DASXYE010000331.1:0-3630 GCA_036502695.1 Jatrophihabitantaceae bacterium | reverse complement strand
CTCGGCTACGACTACGTCAACATCGACGACTGCTGGATGCAGCACGACCGCGACGCCAACGGCAACCTGCAGGTCGACACGACCCGGTTCCCGCACGGGATGAAGTGGCTCGGCGACTACATCCACAGCAAGGGGCTGAAGTTCGGCATCTACGAGGACGCCGGCTACAAGACCTGCCAGGGTGCTGCCGGCAGCTACGGCCACTTCCAGCAAGACGCCGACCAGTACGCGTCGTGGGGCGTCGACTACCTCAAGCTCGACTACTGCTACCAGCCGCTGGATCAGTACCCGGGCAAGACGCAGGGCCAGGTCGCCGAGATCGTCTACACCCAGGCCAGCCAGGCGTTGCTCAACACCGGCCGGCCGATCGTGTTCAGCGAGTCGGCCCCGGCCTACGTGTGCTGCAGTGGCCCCGACTTCGACTACGAGCTGACCTGGCTGGGCAAGCACGGCAACCTGTGGCGGTTCGGCTCCGACATCGCCAACAACTGGGGCAGTGTCATGGAGAACTACTCCGAGGGCAACACCCCGGGGTTGGCGCAGTGGGCCGGTCCGGGGCACTGGAACGACGCGGACATGTTCGAGATCGGCAACGGCGGGCTGACCCCGACGGAGGAGCAGAGCCAGTTCACGTTGTGGGCCGAGATGGCCTCGCCGCTGCTTCTGTCCACGGACCTGACGAAGCTGACGCCGGCCGAGGTGTCGATCGTGGCCAACAAGGACGTCGTGGCCGTCGACCAGGATTCTCTCGGTGCGCAAGGCACAATCGTGCAAACCGGCACCGGGTACGACGTGCTGGCCAAGCCGCTGGCCAACGGTGACGTGTCGGTCGTGCTGTTCAACAAGGGCGACACGGCGCGCACCATCTCGACGACGGCGGCCAACGTCGGGCTCGACGGGGGAGTGCCCTATCAGCTCACGGATCTCGTGACGAAGGCGCGCACGTCGAGCGCCGGCACCATCGCCGCGAACGTCCCCCCGCACGGCACGGTGATCTACCGCGTCCACCCCTACGGGTCGAAGTCGTTGGTGCCCGCCGGGGTGACCACCGTCAGCGGCGGCACCTTCGCCGCGGGCACGCCGACCCACGTCAACGTCGGCTTCCGCAACCTCGGTACCGTGAAAGACAGCAAGGCTGTAGTTCGGCTGAACGTCCCGCAGGGCTGGAAGGTGAGCCCGGCCAGCCAGACGTTCAAGCAGATCGCGGCCGGCGATGCGGTCAGCGGCACGTTCCAGGTCATCCCGGGTGCGATCCCGGCCGGCAAGGTGACCTACAGCCTGGACGCGGCGACCGCCTACACCTCTCAGAACGGGTCGGCCACGGCGGACGGCTCCGAGACGGTCATCAGTAACACGCCGTACCCGAACCTGGCCGCGGCGTTCAACAACGTGGCGATCACCGACGAGTCCGATCCGACGAAGGGCAACTTCGACGGGGACGGCGACTCGTACTCGGCGCAGGCGCTGGCCACTGCGGGTGCGGCGCCGGGCGCCACCGTCACGTCCAACGGCGCCAGCTTCACCTGGCCGGCGTCGGCGGTGGGTACGAAGGACAACGTGGCCGGCAGCGGCGTGCTGGTGAAGGTGTCCGGCAGCGGCGCCAAGCTGGCGTTCCTCGGCGCGGAGGCCGGCTTCGACACCGACTCGGTCACGGTCACCTACACCGACGGAACCACGACCAGCGGCACGCTCGGCTTCCCGAACTGGTGCTGCAGCGATCCAACCGCGTACGGCGCCAAGGTCGCCATCACGACCGATCACCGCAACACCCCGAGCGGTCCGGCGAACTTCGGCACGAGCTATCAGGTGTTCTACAACTCGATCCCGATCGACGCGGCCAAGACGGTGGCCACCGTGACGTTGCCGTCGAAGCAGTCGATCCACATCTTCGCGGTGAGCGTTCAGCCGGCGGCATGATGAGTGGATGAGCCACTCGAGCTACACCGTCGACTGGGCCGAGCAGGCCGAGCACCTGCACGACAACGCGGCGATCGACGTCGCCTGGAACGAGTCGGTCGCCGCGCAGATCGTCCGCGCCACCGATCGATTCGCCGTGGACGCCGGCTGCGGCGCCGGCGGCATGACCCGGGCGATCGCCGCGGCCCTGCCGGCGTCGGCGCGGGTGGTCGGCATCGACGGCAGCGTCGAGGTGTTGGCGGCGGCCGCCCACCACACGGACGACGAGCGGATCAGCTTCGTGCAGGCGTCCTACGAGGACGGCTTCGCCGGTGCGGTGAGCCAGCCGGCCGACCTGGTCTGGGCGTCCGCCTCGGTGCACCATGCCGGTGACCAGCAGGCGGCGGTCACCGGGCTGGTCGGGCTGCTGGCACCGGGCGGGCGGCTGGCGCTGGCCGAGGGTGGCCTGCCCGCGCACTACCTGCCCTGGGACGTCGGGGTCGGCGAGCCGGGCCTCGAAACCCGGCTCATCGCCGCGGGCCAGCGCTGGTTCGAGCGGATGCGCGCCGAGCTGCCCGGCGACGTCCGCATGCCCTACGGCTGGGGGACTGCGCTCCAGCGGGCCGGCCTGCACGCCGTACGCACCCGTACGGTGCTGACCGAGCAGCCGGCGCCGCTGGCCGACAATGCCGTGGCGGTCGAGGCGCTGCGGTCCAGGTCGGGCGGCTGGCCGAGACCGAGCTGCTCGACGACGACGACCGCGCGGCCTGGCAACGCTTGCTCGATCCGCACGACGATGCGTGGCTCGGCGCTCGCGATGACCTGTACGTGCTGCGCGCCCGCAGCATCCACACCGGCGAACGGGCCTGACCCTCCCGATCGTGCAACTTTCTGCGGCCTGAGACCGCAGAAAGTTGCACAATCGAGGAGCTACACGATGGTGAAGTCGTCGGCGTAGACGTTGCCCTGCGCGTACCAGCCATGCACGTACACCGTGACCGTGCCGGATGCGCCGGTGGTGAACGGCACCGACAGCTGCGTGTACGTCGAGCCGGACGTCCAGGTGCTGGCCGACGCCCCTCCGCTCACGCCGACGAACGAGTAGTTGCCGGTGACCCAGGCCTTCAGCGTGTAGGAGTGGTTCGCGGCCAGGGTGATCGTCTGGTCGCACTCACCGGTCTGCGAGTCCGTCGCGGCCGCCCGCACCGCCCAGGAACCCGAGTGCACCGGGCTGTTCGCCACCCCGCCGCCGGCCTGGCACGTCCACGGCGAGAGCGCGCCCGACTCCAACCCGGGGTTGACGATCGCCCCGGGCGGCGGCGGTGTCGAGGTCCCCACCGTCAGCTGGTAGCTCGTCGTGTGGCTGCCCGATGCGGCGGCGCCGGTGACCGTGATCGGATACGTGCCGTTCGCGGCCGACGATGCGGCCGAGACGGTCATCGTCGACGATGCCCCGGCGTTCACCGACGTCGGGCTGAACGACACGCTGACGCCCGATGGCGCACCGCTCGCCGACAGCGCGACACTCTGCGCCGATCCGGAGGTCACAGCCGTGCTCACCGTCGCCGTGGTTGAAGCGCCCGGCGCGACCGATCCGGACGACGGGGCGACCGAGATCGAGAAGTCGTTGCCGCCGCCCCCGCCGCCGCTGGTGAACGGCGCGAACGTGTGGGTGAAGAACCATTGGCTCTGCGAGATGCTCGAGCAGTTGTCGGCGGCCGGCGATCCGGGGCA
>DASXYE010000330.1:0-38720 GCA_036502695.1 Jatrophihabitantaceae bacterium | reverse complement strand
TGAGCCAGTGGCGGCTGCCCGTCCGGCGCGTCGTAGTGGGCCTCGCTCCAGCCCGTGGCGGTAACGGTGGCAACGGCGGTCTTGCGAATCTGGGATCGGATCATCTCTCCATCCTGGCCCCTAATACCTGACATCTTGCGGCAAGATTCATGACGAGAAGCGACCACCGGAAGGGGACCACGAACGCGATGAGCGCTCGCGCGAAGAGTCCGCCGGCCGCTGTGCGGGCCGAGCGCAGCGAAGGCTCCGATCCGGGATTGCCCCCGAGCTTGCGAGTGGGGCGAGACCGCGACCCGAATCCGGCGGACAAGTAATGCGGGCATCGCGGTTGCTGGCGATCGTGTCGCTGCTGCACGTGCGCGGCCGGGTCAGTGCCCAGCAACTGGCCAGCGAGCTCGAGGTGTCGCTGCGCACGGTGTACCGCGACATCGACGCGCTGAGCTCGGCCGGCGTCCCGGTGTACGCCGTACGCGGCCGGGCCGGCGGGTTCGCGCTGCTCGACGGGTACCGGCCCGGGTTCACCGGCCTCACGGGCGACGAGGCCGACGCGCTGTTCCTGACCGGACTGCCCGGCCCGGCCGCCGAGCTGGGACTGGGCAGCGTGCTGGCCGCCACGCAGGGCAAGCTGCTCGCCGCGTTGCCGCCGCCCCTGCGTGAGCGCGCGTCGCGCATCCGCGACCGGTTCCACCTCGACGCCCCGGGCTGGCTGCGCGAGACCGAGGCGCCGCCCGCGCTGACTCCGATCGCCGACGCCGTCTGGGCCCAGCGCCGGCTGCGCGTGCACTACGAGCGGGCCAACCGGGTGCTGGTCGATCGGGTGCTCGATCCGCTCGGCGTCGTGCTCAAGGCCGGGACGTGGTACGTGGTGGCCCGGGCCGACGGGTCGGCATCCCCGCGCACCTATCGGGTGTCCCGGGTGCGCGAGGTGACTGCCCTGGACGAGACGTTCGAGCGGCCCGACGGGTTCGACCTGCGCGCGCACTGGGAGGACTACCAGCGCGACTACGCCACCCGGGTCTATCGCGAGACGGCGACGGTGCGCGTGTCACCGGCCGGTCGGGAGCTGCTGTTCCTGGTCGGCCCGATCGCCTCGCGGGCCGCCCACGCGGCAATGGGGGTACCCGATCAGGACGGCTGGGCCACCACCATGGTGCCGATCGAGTCGATCCGGCACGGGTTGCACGCGCTGTTGCAGCTCGGCGCGGACGTCGAGGTGCTGGATCCGCCCGCGCTGCGCGAGCTCATGGCGAGGACGGCTCGGGACCTGGCTGCGCGCTACTAGAGCCGTTGCTCGAGCCGTTGTCAGCGCCGTTGCTCGCGCCGCTGTTGACGTCGTTGCTGACGTTGTTGCGGACGCCGTCGGCCGGCGACGGCTCGGCGCCCGGTTCGGTCGGCGGCTCATCGCCCGGGAACTCCTCGCGCACCTTGCGCAGGTGCCGGGTCATCGACCGGAACAGGAAGTAGCAGGCGACGGCCAGCAGCAAGATCACCACCAGGGCGATCGGCCCGGCCTTCTTGGCCTCGCCGCCGCCGTCGTCCCCGTCGAGGACGGTGACGGCAACTGCCAGCGTGGTCAGGCTCGCCCCGGCCATCAGGTGGAGACCTTTTCCCGGACGCCGGCGAACAGGTCGTCTTCGGGCAAGGACGTCTCGACCAGCGACTGCACCAGCTCGAAGTCCTCGGTGGGCCACGCCTTGCGCTGCACGGCCAGCGGCACCTTGAAGAACCAACCGTCCGGATCGACCTGGGTGGCGTGCGCGATCAGCGCGGCGTCGCGGCGCTCGAACCAGTCCGCACAGGGCACCTGCGTGGTGATCTTCGGCTCGCGGCGCTTCTGCTCGGATTCCTCCCACCGCTGCATGACTTCCTGGTACGGCGATTCGAGTCCGCAGTCGGTCATGGCGGTATGCAGCGCCATCATCCGCCCGCGGCTCCACCCGACGTCGTAGTACAGCTTCAGCGGCTGCCACGGATCGCCGGCGTCAGGGTAGGCCTCGGCATCCGCCGCGGCCGCGAACGCGGCCACCGAGATCTTGTGACACATGATGTGATCCGGGTGCGGGTAGCCACCGTTCTCGTCGTACGTGGTGATGACGTGCGGACGGAACGCCCGGATGCGGGCCACCAGCCGTTCGGCGGCCACCTCGACCGGCTGCAGCCCGAAGCAGCCTTCCGGCAGTGGCGGCAGCGGATCGCCCTCGGGCAGGCCCGAGTCGACGAATCCCAACCATTCCTGGCGCACGCCGAGGATCTCGCGGGCGTGTTTCATCTCGGCCTCGCGGATCTCGGCGATGTTCGCCTCGATGTCCTCGCGTCCTTGCAGCGCCGGGTTCAGGATGCTGCCTCGCTCGCCGCCGGTACACGTGACGACCAGTACGTCGACGCCCTCGTCCACGTAGCGCGCCATCGTGGCGGCGCCCTTGCTGGATTCGTCGTCGGGATGCGCATGCACGGCCATCAGCCGAAGCGCGTCGTCGCGGCTCACGCACCCATTGTGGCTGATGGTCGGACATGGTTATCGCCGGCCGTCCCGGTCGGGCGACGGTGGCCGCCACGCCGAAGTCCTGCGGCAAGGGCTTCGCGGAACTCGGGGGTGCGGTGTTACGTTGGCCGTTCGTCTGTCCACGCCCCGTACCACCAGGGAGTCCCCGTGCCATCCACCGACAGTGTCAACAGTGCGCCCCCCGTCACCTGGCTGACCCAGGAGGCTCACGACCGACTGTCGAAGGAACTCGAGGAACTCATCGCCAACCGCCCGGCCATGGCCAAGGAGATCAACGACCGCCGCGAAGAGGGCGATCTGCGCGAGAACGGCGGTTACCAGGCGGCCCGTGAGGAGCAGGGTAAGCAGGAAGGCCGCATTCTGCAGTTGCAGCAGTTGCTGCGCGAGGCGAAGGTCGGCGACGCGCCCACGACCAACGGAACCGGCGGCCCGGGCATGGTCGTCACGGTGCGCTTCGCCGGCGACGACGACGGTGAGACGTTCCTGATCGGCTCGCGCGAGGAAGCCGCGACCACCGACATCGAGGTGTACTCGGCCGCCTCGCCGCTGGGCAAGGCGCTGACCGGGGCCCGTGAGGGTGACACCGTGTCCTACGAAACCCCGACCGGCAAGACCGTCGAGGTGACGCTGCTCACCGCCAAACCGTTCAGCGCCTGAGCTCTCCTCGCGCCTGACCCGGCCGGCTTCCCGTTCGTTGATGATCTCGGAGTTCTGGTCGCTATTCGACCAAAAGTCCGAGATCATCGCGGGGCGGCGCGGCATACGGAGGAAAGCGGTGCCGAGCGGGCGCTTACTGCTCGGCGCGGTGGACGAGGGGTAGTACCCGGTGCGGTACCGGGTTCGCCATGGCGATCACCGTCGAGGTCCGGACGATGGCGGGGTCGCCGTTGACCCGATCGATCACGTGCTGCAGGTCGGCGTTGGAGCGCGCGACGAGGCGGCAGAGCATGTCGCCCTGGCCGGTGATCGTGTGCACCTCGAGCACCTCGGGGATGGCGGCCAGGTGCCGTAACACGGCGGGGCCGGCACCCTGCCGGATCTCCAGGGTGGCGAACGCGGTCACGCCGTAGCCGAGCGCCTCGGGCTCGATGCGCGGCGCGAAGCTCGCGATCACCCCGCGCTTGACGAGCCGATCCAGGCGGGCCTGCGCCGTGGCCCGGGCGACGCCCAGCCGGCGGGACAGCTCCAGCACGCCCATCCGCGGCTCGGCGTCCAACTCGCGCAGCAACCGCGCGTCCAGGGCATCGATCGGGTCGGCCACGGCGCTCAGCCTAGGTCCGCGGAGGTTCGGCCGAAGTTATCCGCGCTTCGTGACGCCAGGACGCCGCCAAGCGCGGACAACTCTTGAGGTGTGACCACCGACGCGATGAGCGCTTGCGCGAAAGGCCGGATAGATCAACCCGAGAGGCGGCGGTAGCGCGACACGCACAGCGGCACGAACACGATCAGCACGCCGGCGATCCAGGCCAGCGACTGCAGCCCGTTGACCGTCGCGTGGATGTGCAGGCTCTGGCGCACCCCGTCGTCGAACCAGCCCCGCAGCGCGTTGACCATGAGCGTGATCGGGTTGTACTTGGCGAAGGCCTGCAGCCAGCCCGGCATCCGCTCCACCGGCACGAACGCCGCGCTGGCGAACGTCAGCGGGAACAGCCAGATGAAACCGCCCGACTGCGCGGCCTCGACGGTCTTGACGATCAGGCCGATCCAGATGCCGATCCAGCTGAACGCGAAGCTGAACAGCAGGATCAGCGCCAGCCCGGCGATCACGTGTACAGCCGAGCTGTGGAATCGGAACCCGGTGGCCATGCCCACCGCGATCATCATGATCAGCATGAACGTCGCCCGGACCAGGTCGGAGATCGCCCGGCCGACGAACAGCGCAACGGGTGAGATCGGCATCGACCGGAACCGGTCGACGATGCCCTTGGCCAGGTCGTCGGCCATGCCGATGCCGGTCACGGCCCCGTTGAACGCCAGCGTCTGCACGAAGATGCCCGGCATCAGGAACTGCACGTACGGGATGCCGCCGGTGTTGATCGCGCCGCCGAACACGTACCGGAACAGCAGCACGAACATGATCGTCTGGATGGTCGAGAACATGAACAGCTCGGGCTGACGGGGCGTGGCCTTGAGCAGCCGCCAGGCCATCATCCAGGAGTCGGCCACGATGCGCGGTCCACCGGCCGCCTGCGGGGCGTGCCCGGCCCGCGGGGCCGGCGGGGTCTGCGCCACGGCGGTCATTTGGCTGCCTCCTGCGTCTCGTCGTCGGTCTCTTCGGCGGCGTGCCCGGTGAGGCGCAAGAACACGTCGTCCAGGGTCGGCCGCCGCAGCGCCAGGTCGGCGATGGTGACGTTCGCGGCGTCGACCTCGCGCACCACGTCGATCAGCACGCTGGCCCCGGCGCTGACCGGTACCGAGATGTCGCGCCCGTGGACGGTCGGCTCGGTGCCGTCGCCGACCTTGCGCATGATCTCGGTGGCCCGGCCGATGCACTCGTCCGAGCCCACGATGAGCTCCAGCCGCGCGCCGCCGACCTGGGCCTTCAGCTCGTCGGACGTGCCCCGGGCGATCACCTTGCCGTGGTCGATCACCGCGATGGACGAGGCCAGGGTGTCGGCTTCCTCGAGGTACTGCGTGGTGAGCAACATGGTGGTGCCCTCGCGCACGAGGTCCTCGATCACCTCCCACATACCGAGGCGGCTGCGGGGATCCAGGCCGGTGGTGGGTTCGTCCAGGAACAGCACCGGCGGCCGGATGATCAGCGACGCGGCGATGTCCAGGCGGCGGCGCATACCGCCCGAGTAGGTCTTGGCGATGCGCCCGGCGGCGTCGACCAGGTCGAACCGTTCGAGCAGCTCGTCGGCCCGCTGCGTCGCCGCGGCGGAACTCAGGTGATAGAGCTTGCCGAACAGGATCAGGTTCTCGCGGCCGGTCAGGTAGTCGTCGATCGCCGCGAACTGCCCGGTGAGCCCGATGCTGCGCCGCACCTGCTGCGGATCCTTGGTGACGTCGACGCCCAGCACCTCGGCGCGACCCGAGTCGGGCCGCAGCAGGGTCGAGAACACCCGGACCGCCGTCGTCTTGCCCGCCCCGTTCGGGCCCAGCAACCCGACGATGGTGCCTTCCGGAACGGCGAGATCCAGGCCGTCCAGCGCCCGTGTCTCGCCGAATGTCTTGATCAGCCCTTCGGCCAGCACGGCGTCAGTCATGGTGGGCAACCTAGCGGTCGGCACCGACATACCGTGCAGGCATTTCCGTCGCCTCTCAGGATTTCCGGTCTCTCAGGAATCTCGCGGGGTTCGCAGGCAGCGAACACCTGGCACGGGTCGCGCCCGCGACGTAGCGTCGAGAAGGTGACTGCCCCCACGATCGCCACCCTGGGCGAGCTGCGCTCGTCCGGTCACGTCCACCGCAGCGTCAAGACCGAGATCCGCGCCAATCTGATCGATCGGCTGGCCGCCGGTCAGCCGTCCCTGCCCGGCATCGTCGGCTTCGACGACACCGTCACCCCCGAGGTCGAGCGGGCCCTGCTCGCCGGCCACGACCTGGTACTGCTCGGTGAGCGCGGCCAGGGCAAGACCCGCCTGATCCGCACGCTCGTCGGCCTGCTCGACGAGTGGACGCCGGTGGTCGCCGGCTGTGAGATCAACGATCATCCGTACGCCCCGGTATGTGCGCGCTGCATCGCGCTCGTCGCGCAGGACGCCGAGCTGACCCCCGTCACCTGGAAGCACCGTTCCGAGCGGTACGGCGAGAAGCTGGCCACGCCGGACACGTCCGTCGGCGACCTCATCGGCGACATCGACCCGATCAAGGTGGCCGAGGGCCGCACCCTCGGCGATCCCGAGACCGTCCACTATGGACTGGTCCCCCGCACCAACCGCGGCATCTTCGCGGTGAACGAGCTGCCCGACCTGGCCGAGCGGATCCAGGTCTCACTGCTGAACGTCCTGGAGGAGCGCGACATCCAGGTGCGCGGCTACCAGCTGCGCCTGCCCCTGGACGTGCTGCTCGTGGCCAGCGCCAACCCCGAGGACTACACGAACCGCGGCCGCATCATCACGCCGCTGAAGGACCGGTTCGGCGCCGAAGTGCGGACGCACTACCCGCTCTCGCTCGACGACGAGCTGGCGATGGTGGCCCAGGAGGCCGCCGTGTTGTGGGACGACTCCCCGCACGCCGCCCCGCTCGTCCCGTCGCACCTGCTCGACGTGGTGGGCCGCTTCGCCCGAGCGGTGCGCGATGCCCCGCAGGTAGACCAGCGCAGCGGCGTCTCGGCCCGATTCGCCATCGCCGCGGTCGAGACGGTCGCGGCCAGCGCCGTACGCCGCGCCGCCATCACCGGCGAGACCGCCGCAGTGGCCCGGGTCGTCGACCTGCCCTCGATCGTGCCGGCGTCGCTGGGCAAGGTCGAGTTCGACGACGCCGACGAGGGCCGCGAGTTCGAGGTGCTCGAACACCTGCTGCGCCGGGCGGTCGCCGAGACGTCCCGCGCACGGCTGGCCGGCCTGGATCTGCGTCCGTTGCAGGAGAAGTTCGACGGCGGGCTGCTCGTCGAGTCCGGCGACACCGTGTCGGCCGACCGGCTGCTGAGCCAGGTCGGATCGGTGCCGGGACTGTCCGAGCTGCTCGATCGGCTCGAGCCGGACGGCGTCGGCGAGGGTCCGGCCGCCGTGGGTGTGGCGGCGGCGGTCGTCGAGTTCGCCCTCGAGGGGCTGTACCTGAACAAGCGCCTGGCCAAGGACAGCTCCGGCAACCGAACGGTCTACGGTGCCTAGCTCCCGTTACGGGGCGTGGCACGGCGGACCGGATCCGCTGGAGCCGCCGTACGACATCCGCCGCGCGATCGACGAGATCGGCGAGGACGTCCTGGCCGGCATGTCGCCGCGCAACGCGCTGAACCGGCTGCTGCGCCGGGGCACCAGCGGCCGCAACGGCCTGGACGCGATCCGGCGCCGGGCGCGCGACCGGGCCCGCGAGCTGCGCCGCAGTGGTCAGCTCGACGGCACCCTGCAGCAGGTGCGCGAGCTGCTCGACCAGGCCGTCGAGGCCGAGCGCCGGGCGCTGTTCCCCGACCCGGACGACAGCGCCCGGATGGCCGAGGCCGAGCTGGACACCCTGCCGAAGGACACCGCCCGGGCCGTCCGGCAACTGTCCGACTATCAGTGGCGCTCGCCGGAGGCCCGCGAGAAGTACCAGCAGATCCAGGACCTGCTGCGCTCCGAGATGCTCGACGCGCAGTTCGCCGGGATGCGGGACGCCCTGGCCAACGCCTCGCCCGAGGACCTGGCCCGGGTGCAGGAGATGATGAGCGCGCTGAACGACATGCTCGATGCGGACGCCCGGGGCGAGCACACCCAGGAGCAGTTCGACCAGTTCATGCAGCAGTACGGCGAGTTCTTCCCGGAGAACCCGCAGAACCTGTCCGAGTTGATCGACTCGCTGGCCCGCCGGGCCGCCGCCGCCCAGCGGCTGATGGACTCGCTCACCCCCGAGCAGCGCGCCGAGCTGGGCGGGCTGATGGCCCAGGCGATGGGCCAGGCCGGCCTCGCCGAGCAGATGTCCCGCCTGCAGGCCGGGCTGCGCGCGGCCCGTCCCGACCTGCAGTGGGGCGGCGCCGAGCGCATGGACGGCGACTCACCGATGGGCTACGCGGACGCCACGTCGGCGCTCGCGGAGATCGCCGAGCTGGACGACCTGGCCGAGCTGACCTTGCAGGACTACCCCGGCGCCAGCCTCGACGACATCGACGAGGAGCTCGTGCAGCGCGCCCTGGGCCGGCAGGCCGTCGACGACCTCGACCAGCTGCGCCGCATCGAGCGCGAGCTGCAACGCCAGGGCTACCTCGAACGCGGCGGCGACGGCCTGCAGCTCACCCCCCGGGCGCTGCGGCGGCTGGGCGCGTCCGCGCTTCGGCGGGTGTTCTCCACGATCGAGAACGGCCGGCGCGGCGACCACGACGTGCGCGACGCCGGCGCGGCCGGCGAGGTCACCGGGGCCACTCGCGAGTGGCGGTTCGGCGACGAGCAGCCGATCAACGTCGTCCGGACCGTCCGCAACGCGGTGTTGCGGGGCGGTCGCGGCCCGGTCCGGCTGGCCCCCGAGGACTTCGAGGTGGACGAGACCGAGCGGCGCAGTTCGGCGGCGGTGGCCCTGCTCGTCGACATGTCGTACTCGATGGAACTGCGCGGCACCTGGGGCGAGGCCAAGACCACGGCGCTGGCCCTGCACTCGCTGGTCAGCAGAAGTACCCGCAGGATTCCATCGAGATCATCGGCTTCTCCGACTACGCCCGGACGATGTCGCCGCGGGCGCTGGTGGACCACGACTGGGACCGCGTGCAGGGCACCAACCTGCAGCACGCGCTGATGCTGGCCCGGCGCCACCTGGACAAGCACCGTGACGCCGAGCCGGTCATCCTGGTGATCACCGACGGCGAGCCGACCGCGCACCTGGCCGCCGACGGGTTCGCCGACTTCGCCTGGCCGCCCACCCGCGAGACGATCGCGGCCACGCTGGCCGAGGTCGAGCGGTGCACCCGCCGCGGCGCCACGATCAACGTCTTCATGCTGGACGACGAGCCGCGGCTGGTGTCGTTCATGCACGAGATGGGGCGGCGCAACGGCGGGCGGGTGTTCCTGCCCAACCGCGGCACGCTCGGCGAGTACGTGGTGGCCGACTACCTGCGCTCGCGCCGCGGCCGCCGCCGGGCGGCGCGCGCCAGCTAGCCCGGCCCCACCCCGCAAGTTATCCGCGCTTCCCGACGCTATGACGTCGCGAAGCGCGGACAACTCGGGATCGGGCGAGCGTGCTCAGGCCTGCGACGTCGGCAGGACGATGACCTGGCGGAGGTTGACGCGGGCCGGGCGGCTGGTCGTGTAGGCGATCAGGTCGGCGATGTCGTCGGCTTGCAGCGGCCCGATGGCGTCCCACATCTGGGTCAACTGGTTGCCGTGCGCGCCGTCCAGGCCCTGGCCGAGTTCGGTCTCGCCGAGTCCCGGTTCGATGTTGGTGACGCGCACCCCGCGCGGTCCGAACTCGGTGCGCAGGGACGTCGACAGTGCGGTGACGAACGCCTTGGTGGCGCCGTAGACCGCGTAGTCCGGGAACGCGACGTGCGCCCCGATCGACGAGACGTTGACCAGGTCGGCGGTGCGCCCGGCCGCGGCAGCGTCCAGCAAAGGCTGGGTGAACGCCCGCACCATGTGCAGCACGCCGGCGATGTTCGTGTCGATCATCGTCTGCCATTCGTCGGCGCGGCCGTCCTCGATGGCGTGGGCCAGCATGACTCCGGCGTTGTTGACGACCAGGTCGGGGGTGCCGAGCTCGGCAGCCACCTGCGCGGCCGCGGCATCCACGGCGGCGGCGTCGCGGACGTCGACGGCGATCGGCAGGGCGGTGCCGCCGGCGGCGGTGATCGACGCGACGACGGCGTCCAGGCGGTCCTTGCGACGAGCCAGCAGGGCGACGCGCGCGCCCTCGACGGCCAGGCGCTGCGCGGTGGCGGCACCGAATCCGGAAGCCGCGCCGGTGATGACGGCGACGCGGCCAATGAGTGATGTGTTGATAGCCATGGCAGCAACCCTGCGGCGCCGGCGCCGGGTTACCCAGGGTTGAGCTGAGCCTGGGTCTGGCAGAACCACCCTGGGGAAAGGCCCGCGCCGCATACTGGACGGCGTGAACGAGCTGGGCGAATTCCTCAAGTCGCGCCGGGCGAAGGTGCAACCCGACGAGCTCGGGCTGCCCGCGGTGTACGGCCGGCGGCGGGTGGCCGGGCTGCGCCGCGAGGAGCTGGCCCAGGCGGCCGGCGTCAGCGTCGACTACTACGTCCGGCTCGAACAGGGCCGCGGCCGCAACGTCTCCGAATCGGTGCTGGACGCGATCGCCCGGGCGCTGCGGCTGAACAACGACGAGCGCACCCACCTGTACCGGCTGGCCCGACCGCATCGCGCGCAGAAGCCGGCCAATCGTCGGGTACGGCCGGGGCTGCAGCGGCTGCTCGACTCCATGACCGACGTGCCGGCGTTCGTGCTGGGTCGGCGCATGGACGTGCTGGGCTGGAACCGTCTGGCCGCCGCGCTGATCGCCGACTTCGACGCGCTCGACCCGTACTGGCACAACATGCCGCGGCTGGCCATGCTCGACGAGGCGACCCGCAAGCTCTACCCGGATTGGGAACGCGTCGCCCGCGAGACCGCCACCTACCTGCGCCTGGACGCCGCCCGCTACCCCGACGACCCCGAGCTGGCCGCCCTGGTCGGCGAGCTGTCGATCAAGAGCGCGGACTTCCGCCGCTGGTGGGCCGCCCACGACGTCCGGGACAAGACGTTCGGCGAGAAGGTGATGGTGCACCCCGTAGTGGGCGAGCTGACCGTCGCCTACGAGACGTTGCGCCTCGCCGGCGAACCGGATCAGTGCCTGGTCACCTACACCGTCGAGCCGAACTCGCCGTCCGAACAGGCGCTGCGGCTGCTCGCCAGCTGGACCGCCCCCGACGCCCCGGCGGTCGCACCGACACGCGGGCACTAGCCTCGGTCGGTGCACAAATTCCTGCTGGCCCTGCACGTGCTCACCGCGATCTTCGCGATCGGACCGCTGGTGCACGCCGCGACGACGGCCGGGCGCGGCGTGCGCCAGGGCGATGCCGCGGCGACCGCCGCCAGTGCCCGGGTGGCCCGCCTGTACGGCTACGTCTCGGTGATCGTCGTCGTGCTCGGTCTGTCGCTGGTCCGCCCGAAGTGGCACGCCGAGTTCGGCGATACCTGGGTGTGGCTGTCGCTCGGGCTGTGGGTGGCGGCGATCGCACTCGTCCTGGCGCTGATCGTCCCGTCGCTCGATCGGGCCACCGAGAAGATCAAGGCCGGCGAGGCGGCAGACTCACTCACCGCTCGGATCGCGGCGGCCGGCGGGGTGGTCGGGTTGATCTTCGCCGGCATCGTGTTCTTGATGGTGTATCGGCCGGGCGCGTGAAAGTCGGCGTCGTCGACGCGAGCCGAACCCGCGAGCTGCGCCGGGCCGTGCTGCGCCCGCACCTGACGCTGGCCGACGAGCTACCCGGCGACGATCAACCCGACGCCGTCCACATCGCCGCGATCGACGGGGACGAGGTCGTCGGCACCTGCTTCATCTACCGCGAGCCGTGTCCGTGGCGGCCCGGACCGGGCTGGCGGCTGCGTTCGATGGCCACCGCGCCCGAGCGGCAACGCGCCGGCATCGGCGCGGCGGTGCTGGCCGGCGCCGGCGAGTACGTCGCCGAGCACGGCGGCGGCACCCTGTGGCTGCACGCCCGCGAGGTGGCCGTCTCGTTCTACGCCCGGCACGGACTGCTCCTGCACGGCGAGCCCTACGTCGAGAACAACCTGCCGCACCGCCACATGTGGCGGGCCGTCGAGAACCTTTCAGCGGCGCCAACTCGTCCTAGTTAGAGAAGGAGGTCCTATGCGCGACGAGACAGCGTTCCGCGATTTCGTCCAGGCGAAAGGCCCGGCGCTGCTGCATGCCGCCCGGTTGCTGACCGGCGATCATCAGCGCGCCGAGGATCTCGTGCAGTCCGCGCTCACCAAGCTGTACCAGCGGTGGGGGCGGACCCGCGAGCCGATGGCGTACACCCGTCGGGTCCTCGTCAGTACCCACATCGATTCCACCCGCCGACGATGGTGGGGTGAGCGGCCCACCGCGACGATGCCGGACCAGCCCGCCCCCGACCCGGCGCTGCCGGCCAGCGAGGACCGCGACGAGCTGCGCCGGATGCTGCGCGAGCTGACGCCGCTCGAACGGGCGGTCGTCGTACTGCGCTACTACTGCGATCTGACCGAGAAGGACACGGCGGCGGCGTTGCGGATCCCCGTGGGCACCGTCAAGAGCACAGCCGCCCGGGCGTTGGCCCGGTTGCGCGTGGAGGTGATGACATGAGTCCCAGCGAGTCGGAACTGCGTGCCTCGCTGCACGCCGGCGAAGGTGACCAGCTCGATGTCGACGCGGTGCTGGCCCAGGCGCGCAGCACCAGCCGCGATCGTCGGCGCAACCGGCTGGCGATCGGGGGTGCGGTGGTTGCCGTGCTGGCCGTCGCCGGTGTGATCACCGGCGTGCAGCTCAACCACGACGATCACCAGCAGACCGGCGCGCCGGCACCGTCGGGCTCGCCGGCCCAGATGGTGCCGTCCTGCCCGGGCAGCGCGCCGATCGTGCCGCAGTCGTATGCCCAGGCGACCGGGCCGTTGTTCCCGGCCGACGTGACCGCGATCAAGGTGTGCCTGTACAACGCCGAGCAGCTGACCAAGTCGAAGGACGTCACCGGCCCGGCCGCCGCGTCCTACGCGAAGCGGTTCAACGATCTGCCGGTGGTCGCGAAGGGGCAGGTCTGCCCGCTGTTCGTGACTCCGTACACGATCGCGATGCTGCCGGTGACCCCGAACGGCCCGGCGCCGACGGTGGTGGGCAAGATCGGCGGCTGCGGGCAGACCTCGAACGGCACTGGTGCCCGCAACGCCGGCGACCTGCTCAGGGAGCTGGAGACCGGGCTGGGCGTCGGCGCGCCCGGCGGCGGGACCGGCGGATCCGTCTCGCACGGCCCGATCGTGCCGTCGCACTCGGTGAGCTTCGGTCCCGGCCCGTCGTAACTTGTCCGCGATTGTGGTTCGCAAGCCCCGCATACGGTGGCTTCCGAACCACAATCGCCGGGTTAGAGCCCCGGTAACCGGCGCGGGCCGGTGTCGGCGCGCGCCGTCGGCGAGGCGACCCGGATCTGCGCCGTCTGAACGTGGACGCCGGTGGGCGTGGCCCGGGCGGTGAGCGAACACTCGGCGATCTCTGGCAGGTCGTCGGCCAGCGCCGAGAGGCGCAGCACGACGTCGGCCAGCGCGTCCAGGTCGGCCGGATCTGCGCCGCCGTAACCGCACAGCAGCGGGAACGCCTTGGGCGCGCGGACCAGCGCGGCCGCATCGACGTCGGTGAGCGGCACGGTGGCGTAGGCGCGATCGCCGAGCAGGTCGGTGGCCAGGCCGCCGACGCCGAACGACACCAGCGCCCCGAACGACGGATCGTCGTGGACGCCGAGCACGACCTCGACGCCGTCCGGGCGGTCGTCGTAGGCGATCCCGTACAGCGCGAGCAGCCCCGCCGCGTCGACGTCGGCCGCCTTGGCCAGAGCGCGGGCCGCGTCGACGTCCACGTCGAACACCGGCAGCCGACCCGGCACGCGACGCCGCCACTGCGCGTAGCGCACCACGCTGGCCAGCGCGCGCACGGCCCGTTCCGGCGTCGGGTAGGACGGCACCGAGCCACGCGTCGGCGCGTACGGCCCGGGCTGGGCCAGCGCCTGCGGGATGCCCTCGAAGCCCAGGAACGTCGACAGCACCGGCTTGTCGCCGGCCGCGGCCTGCAGCGCCACCGCGTACTCGTCGGCGGCGATGTCCTGCAACGGCGGGACGAACACCGCCACCACGGCATCCACGTCCGGGTCGCGGACGGCGTCGAGCACGGCGGTCTCGAACGCCTCGGGCGTGGCGTCGGCCCCGACGTCGGTCAGCCGCCGCAGCGGCAGGTGCTCGCTCGTGCAGGCGTCGGCGACCAGCACGGCGACGGCCGTCGAGTTGCTGACCACCGCGACCCGATCGCCCTCGGGCAGCGGCTGGGTGGTGAGCAGCAGGGCCACCTCGAGCAGGTCGCCCAGGGTGTCGACCCGGATCACGCCGGACGCCTCGAACAGCGCGGCCACCGTGACCTCGGGCAGCTCGACGGTCGTGTTCGCCGGGCCGACCTCCATGGTGCCGGCGCGCCCGCTCTTGACGGCGACGATCGGCTTGCGCCGTCCGAGCCGGCGGGCCAGCCGGGCGAACTTGCGCGGATTGCCGAAGCTCTCCAGATACAGCAGCACGACGTCAGTGGCCTCGTCGGTCTCCCAGTACTGCAGCAGGTCGTTGCCGGACACGTCGGCCCGGTTGCCGGCCGACACGAACGTCGACACGCCCAGCCCGCGCCGGGTGGCCTCGCCCAGCACGGCGACGCCGAGCGCGCCGGACTGGCAGAAGAACCCGGCCCGGCCGGGCAACGGCGCCAGCTGGGCGAGCGACGCGTTGAGCCGGACGGCCGGATCGGTGTTGATCACACCCAGGCAGTTCGGGCCGACCACCCGCATGCCGTGCTGGCGAGCGGCCGCGACCAGGTCCCGTTGCGCGGCGTCGTTGCCCACCTCGGCGAAGCCGCCGCTGATCACGACCAGCCCGTGCACGCCCTTGGCCGCGCACTGCGCCACGACGGGCGGGACGGCGTCGGCCGGCACGCAGATCACGGCCAGGTCGACCGGATCGGGGATGTCCAGCACGGACGGGTAGGCCCGCACCCCGGACACGTGCCGGGCGTGCTCGTTGACCGGGTACAGCGTGCCGTCCAGGCTGGCCCGCAGCAGGTTGCGAAAGACGACGTTGCCGATCTTGCCCTCGTCGCTGCTGGCCCCGACGACGGCCACCGAACCGGGAAACAGCAGTCGCCGGATGGATCGCGCCTCGGCGTGCAGCTCGCGCTCGCGCATGACCTCCTCGGTCACCGCCGTCTCGTCGACCGCGAACTCGAGCGAGATCTCGCCGTGCTCGACGTGGCGCGTCGTCTCGTAGCCGGCCTCGCGGAACACCCGGATCATGGCGTCGTTCTCGGCCAGCACCAGCGCGGTGAACCGGGCGATGCCGCTCTCGCGCGCGGCGGCCGCCAGGTGTTCGAGCAACACCGAGCCGATGCCCCGACCCTGGTGCGCGTCGGCGACGACGAAGGCCACCTCGGCCTCGTCGGTGCCGGCCTCGCGCTCGTAGCGTCCGACCGCGATGATCTCCTCGCCGAGCCAAGCCACCAGGGCCACCCGGTCGTGGTGGTCGACGTGGGTGAACCGCCGCAGGTCGCGTTCCGGGATGCGCGGGTAGGCCGAGAAGTAGCGCAGGTAGCGGGTGCGGGGCGACAGCCCGGCGTGGAACGTGACGATCGCGTCCGCGTCGGACGGGGCGATCGGGCGCAGGTGCACGGTGCCGCCGTCCGCGACGACGACGTCCGCCTCCCAATACGGCGGGTAGGGCAGCTCAGTCACGGGGGTCGTCCGGGTCGAGGCCGAGCAGCGGGAACGCGGCGCGCCGGGTGGCGGCCACCGCCCGGTCCAGCCAGGACTCGCCGCTCGGCTGCCACGGCTCGACACTGATCGGGTCCGGACGCTCGCCCATCCGCTCCGGCGGACGTCCGCCGAGTTCGCGCACGTGCGCTGCCCAGCCGGGCGGGATGACCGTGTCGAGCGGCACCGGCCTCCCGGACGCCTCGGCGATCAGCTGCGTCCAGGTCCGGGGCACGCAGCGCATCAGCCCGTAGCCGCCGCCGCCGAACGCCAGCCACCGCCCGCCGGCGACCTCGTGGGCCAGCGCGTGCAGCTCGGCGATGGCGGTGCGCTGCCCGTCGACGGTCAGCTGCAGGTTAGCGAGGGGGTCGTCGTGGTGGGTGTCGCAGCCGCACTGGGTGACCAGCACGTCCGGCCGAAACGCCCGCACCGCCCCGGGCACGACCGCCCGGAACGCCCGCAGCCAGCCCGCGTCGTCGGTACCGGGCGGCAGCGCGACGTTGAGCTTCGTTCCCTCGGCGTCACCGCGGCCGATCTCGGTGGGCAGCCCGGTGCCGGGGAACAGGGTGCGCGGATCCTGATGGAGGCTGATCGTCAGCACGCGCGGGTCGTCGTAGAACGCGGCCTGCACGCCGTCGCCGTGGTGCACGTCCACGTCGACGTAGGCGATCTTCGTCGCGCCGCGATCGAGCAGGGTCCGGATGCCCAGCACGACGTCGTTGAGGATGCAGAACCCCGAGGCGTGATCGCGCATCGCGTGGTGCAACCCGCCGGCGATGTTCACCGCGTGCTCGACGTCGTCCAGCGCCCGCGCCGCCAGCGCCGAGCCGCCGGCCACCAGGGCCGACGCCTCGTACATGCCGGGAAAGACCGGATCGTCGGTCGTGCCGAGTCCGTAGCGCGCGTCGGGTACGGCCCGGCGCACGGCCTGCAGGTACTCGACGTCGTGGACGGTACGCAGCTGCGCCTCGGTCGCCGGTTGCGGCTCGATGAGGGTGACGGCATCGAGCACGCCCAGCTCGCGGGCCAGCCGGATCGTCAGGTCGAGCCGGACCGGGTTGAGCGGATGATCGCCGAAGTCGTAGGCGAGATAACCCTCGTCCCAGACGACTGCCGCCGTACAGCTCACCCGGTGAACGCTAGCCGGTGTGCAGGTACCGCTCGACCAGGACGTTCTGAACCGTCACGCCGTGGTCGGACAGCCGCTCGACGATGGAGTGCACGTCCAGGCCGTCGGCCCAGTACTGCTGGATAGTGGCCCGTACGTCGGCGGGAGCCCGGTCCAGGACGTCGTCGTGGGGCAACTGCTTCTGGTTCTTGCCCGCCTGGTCGACCTTCGCCGGCGCCGGTCCCACCGGCTCGCCGACCCTTCGGGCGACCACCTCGCGGGCAGTCAGACGTTGGTGATTGCCTGAGCGGTGCGACCGCTTGGCGCGCGCCTTGAGGCGATGCCGTGCCACGGGGGGGCTCCTTGGACGGGGTCAGCTCCGTGTTGGGCCGGCCCGAATCCGGGTAGGGGGCGTAGGGACGTGGACGCGACCCAGCCTCACCCGGCACGCCGTCGCTGTCAAGACCGACCGGATCGCCCGGCGTGGCGCGCGCCGACGGACGGGTCGAGGTGAAGTTCCCGCGAAGATGGCCCAGGATGGGTGCGTGCTGCGACCCACCTACCCCATCCAGACCAAACGACTGCTGCTGCGCCCCCTAGAGGCCGACGACGCCGGGGCAATGTTCGCGTATCGGTGCCGCGACGATGTGTGCCGCTACCTTCTCCATCCCGCGCAAACCCTGGAACAAGTGGCAACTCGGGCGGCCAACAGCCGCTCCGAGCTGACCGACGAGGGCCAGGTACTCAGCCTGGCTGTCCTCGAGCTCGAGACCGGGGCGTTCGTCGGCGACGTCGTGCTGATGTGGCACAGCCGCGAGCACCGGACCGGCGAGATCGGCTACGTGCTCAACCCCGACCACGCCGGCAAGGGCTACGCCACCGAGGCCGGCGCCGCCCTGCTGCGGCTGGGTTTCGACGAGCTCGCCCTGCACCGCATGACCGGACGCCTCGATGCCCGCAACACCGCGTCGGCGCGGGTGCTCGAGAAGCTCGGGCTGCGCCGGGAAGCCCACTTCGTCGAGAACGAGTTCATCAAGGGCGAGTGGACCGACGAGCTCGTCTACGCCGTGCTGGCCAAAGAGTGGCGCGACCCTACGTGAAGCTGACGGTCACCACCGTCAACATCGGCGCGCCCGACCCGATCGCCCTGGCCCGGTTCTACGAGGAGCTGCTGGGCTGGGAGATCACCGTCGAGGAGAAACACTGGGTGTTGCTGGCCAAGGAACACCCAGATCACGCGGGCGGGATCCGGCTGTCGTTCCAGCGCGAGCCCAATCACGTGCCGCCGGTGTGGCCGGCCGGTCCGGGTGATCAGCAGATGATGATGCACCTCGAAATCCGGGTGGACGACCTGCCGGCCGCCGTCGAGCACGCGCTGCGCTGCGGCGCCCGGCTGGCCCACTACCAACCCCAGGACGACGTGCGCGTCTGCCTCGATCCGGTCGGCCATCCGTTCTGCCTCTGGCTGGGCTGACTCGGGCGCTGGCTGGGCTGACTCGGGTTGAGCTGGAGTGCGCTCCAGCTCGTAGGTTGGACACATGACGACTCCCCAGCACAAGATCGGTTCCGGCTTCGGCGCCGAGAGCACCGCCGACGACGTCCTGCGCGGCATCGAGCTGTCCGGGCGACTCGCCCTCGTCACCGGCGGTTACTCGGGCATCGGGCTGGAGACGACGCGGGCGCTCGCGCGGGCGGGGGCGCGCGTCGTCGTGCCGGCACGTCGGCCGGACGCCGCCCGTTCGGCGCTGGGCGATCTGGGCGACCGCGTCGAGGTGGACGAGTTGGATCTCGGCGACCTGGCCAGCGTCGAGGCGTTCGCCGGACGATTCCTGGGATCCGGCCGCGCGATCGACCTGATGATCAACAGCGCCGGCATCATGGCCTGCCCCGAGACGCGCGTCGGCCCGGGCTGGGAAGCCCAGTTCGCGACGAACCACCTCGGCCACTTCGCGCTGGTCAACCAGCTGTGGCCGGCGCTGGCCTCGGGGGCCCGGGTCGTCTCGGTGTCGTCGGCCGGGCATCGCCGGTCGGGCATCCGCTGGGACGACGTGATGTTCGAGCACGACTACGAGAAGTGGACGGCGTACGGGCAGGCCAAGACGGCCAACGTGCTATTCGCCGTGCAGCTCGACGCGTTCGGCCGCTCTTCTTCCGGGGTGCGCGCGTTCGCGCTGCATCCGGGCGGGATCCTCACGCCGCTGCAGCGACACCTGCCGCGCGAGGAGATGGTGGCGTTCGGCTGGATCGACGAACAGGGCAACCTGAACCCGGACATCGACTTCAAGACGCCCGAGCAGGGCGCGGCCACCCAGACCTGGGCCGCCACGTCCCCTCAGTTGGACGGGATGGGCGGTGTGTACCTCGAGGACTGCGACATCGCCGAGGTCGCCCCCGACGATCAGCGGTTCACCGGCGGGGTACGCAGCTACGCTGTAGATCCCGAGCAGGCCGCTCGGCTCTGGACGTTGTCGGCCGAACTCACCGGGGTGAACGCCTTCGCCTGATCGCGGTTGCCCTTCGAGTTGTCCCACCTTCGACGCGCTCTGTGACGCCGTAGGTAGGACAACTGCCGGCGACCCGAAAGCGCGGTTACCTGAGTGTGTCGGCCAGGTGCGCCAGCTCGTCGGCCTGCGCGACCGTCACCGTCCGCACGAGCTGGGCGATCCGGACCTGCGCGCCGAATGCGTCCAGCAGCCGGGCGCGGGTCCGAGCATCCGGCACGCGCGAGGCCGTGAGAAGCGTGGCGTCCAGGCCGGCCGCGATGCCCCGGCTGGTGCAGTACGCATCGACCAGGCCGCGCAGGTACGAGTACGGCGAACTGTCGACGAAGGCATAGGCGTTGACCATCCGGCTGTTCACCGGATCCGGGTCGATGATCGTCGCGGTCGCGCGGTAGGCGCCGGCGGCCGAGTACGTGTGGTCTCCGGAGACGGCATACCCGCCGACGGCGGTCGGCGTCACAATGCCGGGACTGCGCGTCTGATCGCCCCAGTTGATGATCGCGGTGAGCGAGCCGGCCGAGCTGCCGGACACCGTCGCGACGGTGCCGCTGAACGTCTGGCCGGCGTGCGGGTAGAACGTCGCGCCGCGGACGGAGGGCGCCGGTGCGGCCACCACCTTCGCCGGTTCCCAGGGCCGGGCGACGGCGCGCAGTTGGCTGTTGCTCGCATCGCCGGACAGCTCCCAGGTGAAGATGCCGGACAGCCCGTGCTGCTTGGCGTATTCCGAGCGCAGCTCGAGCGAGTACGCGTTCTCGTAGCTGCACATTCGCTGCGCCGACGGGTTCCACAGGTACTGCGACTGAACCTGCGGATCCCAGTTGATCAGGATGCTGGTGTTGCTCGGATCGAGGGCGTTGCGCGCGGTGGTCTGACCACAGCCGGTGGACGTCCACGGCTGGAAGAGACCGGTCGTGCCGAACCCGCGGGACAGGGTGAACTCCACGCCGAGGGAGATCTTGGCCCGGGGCACGCCGTGCGCGAGGTAGTAGCGCACCGCGTCGTCGGCGCTGTTGTACGGATCGCCGGTGGGATCGTCGGAATGCCGGTACAGCGGCTGGTTGAACATGCTGACCGGCGAGTACCCGGTGCCCATGTCGTAGGTCATCAGGTTGATGTTGTCCAGCAGCTTGCCCAGCGTCGCCAGGTCGAAGCTGGTGTTCGCGTCGAACGGCGCGCCGGTGATGCCGTCGCCGGAGTCCTGCCAGCGTCCGGCCGGCAAGGCGGCGGTCAGCAGGAAGTCGCGGTGGCTGCGGCCGTGCGCGTCGGCGTAGGCGTCGAGCTGGCGGCGGAACTCCGCGACGAGCAGATCGAGGTTGTGCCGGTCCGCGGGCGAGTAGCCGATGTCCGGCAGCCCGCCGGAGACCGGGAACTCCCAGTCGATGTCGAACCCGTCGGCCACCCCGTTCGCGACGAAGTCGTCGATGCAGGAGGCGACGAAGGCCTGCCGCTTGGCCGGGGTGGACGCGACGTCGGAGTAGTTGGCCGCGCCCCAGCCGCCGATCGAGCGGATCACCTTCAGGTCCGGCCGGGCCTGCCGCTCGGCCAGCACCGCGGCGTCCCCGGCCGGGCTGGCCGGCGTGCACTCGCCGTTGCTGATCGTCGAGAACGCCCAGAAGAAGTGCGTGACCAGGTCCATCTGGATGTTGGCGAAGTTCGGGGTGCCCTGCAGCAGGTACCCGCCGACGAGCGGCGTCCGCAACGGTGGCACCACGTCATTCGACGGCGACGGACGGGTGCCGGCGCCGGCCCGACCCGGGACCAGCGCCACCAGGGTCAGCGCGAGCACACCAGATGCCAGCCAGCGTTTCATAGACAGCCCCGATTCAGGTTGGCCCCCAATGGCACGCTAGTCCCACCTGCGCAATTGGACTAGACCTTTCACCGGCAGCCGTTCGCGTCGATGCCGAAGCGGCAACGTGTCTTACGAGTTGGAGAAGCCGCCCGCAGATCGGGCCAACTCCGGCCCTGGGCACAGGGTTCAGTCCTAGCCTCGGATCCAGTCGTTTCGCGTGCGATGGCGCGAGCCAGTTCTCGTCCGGAGGTCGGCGCTGATCACGTTGGTGTTGATCGGGCTGGTCGGTGGCCTGATCACCGGGATTTCCCCGTGCGTGCTGCCGGTGCTGCCGGTGGTGTTCCTGTCCGGCGGGGTGCAAGCGCGAGGCAGCAATCGGCGGCGCCCGTACCTGGTGGTGGCCGGCCTGGCGTTGAGCTTCAGCATGTTCACGCTGCTGGGGACGCTGGTGCTCAGCGCGCTGCCACTGCCCAAGGACACCATCCGGTGGGCCGGACTGGCCGCGCTGGTGCTGCTCGGGGTGGCCATGATGTTCCCACCCGTGCAGGACTTGTTGGAGCGCCCGTTCTCCCGGCTCGGTCGCGGCCAGGTCAGTGGCGAACACGGCGGCTTCGTTCTCGGCCTGGCGTTGGGTGCGGTCTACGTGCCGTGTGCCGGTCCGGTGCTGGCCGCGATCACGGTGGCCGGTGCGACCGGCAAGATCGGGCTGCGGACGGTTGCGCTGACCGTCGCGTTCGCGATCGGGGCGGCCATCCCGCTGCTGATCTTCGCGCTGGCCGGACGGGGCGTGGCCGAGCGGGTTCGCGCGTTCCGTGACCGGCAGCGCGGCGTGCGGATCGTGGCCGGCCTGGTGGTGATCGGGTTGGCCGTGGCGCTCACGTTCAACGTGACCGATGCGTTACAGCGTACGGTCCCCGATTACACAGCCGGGCTGAACAAAGCGCTGGACGGTTCCGCGGCCGCCAAGCAGCTCAACCCCGGTCGCAGCGTGCCACTGCAGGAGTGCGCGCAGGAACCGGCAGCCGTGCTGCAGAACTGCGGAAAGGCCGGCGCCATAACGGGTATCCAGCAGTGGCTGAACACCCCGAACGACGCACCGGTGACCACCGCCGGCAAGGTGACCCTCGTCGACTTCTGGGCGTACTCGTGCATCAACTGCCAGCGCGCCATCCCGCACGTGCAGGCCTGGTACTCCAACTACAAAGCCGACGGCCTGCAGGTGATCGGCGTACACACCCCCGAGTACGCCTTCGAGCACGTCCCCGGCAACGTGGCCGCGGGCGCCAAGGGGCTGCACATCACCTACCCCGTCGCGTTGGACAACGACTACAAGACCTGGAACAACTTCAGCAACGAGTCCTGGCCGGCGGAGTACCTGATCGACGCGACCGGCGTCGTACGGCACGTCGCCATCGGCGAGGGCGACTACCCGACCACCGAATCACTCATCCGCCAGCTGCTGACGGCGGCGAACCCGGCCGTGGTCCTGCCGGCCGCCACCGACATCGCCGACACGACGCCGACCAACCTCGACCAGACCGCCGAGACCTACCTCGGAGCGGAACGGGCCGACAGCAGTGCCAACACCCTGTCCGGCCGACTGCGCAAGGGCACCATGACCTACAGCTACCCCTCCGTCGTGCCCGACGACGCCTTCGCCCTCACCGGCGCGTGGACCGTCGACAATCAGTCGATCACCAGCGGCGGCGACGCCGGCATCAAGCTCAATTTCGACGCGTCGGACGTGTACCTCGACGTCGGCGGCACCGGGACCATCACGGCCACCGTCGACGGCAAGACCACCACCTACTCGGTCTCCGGAGCGCCCGACATCTACACCGTCGCCAGCCACTCGAGTCCTGACCGCGCCACGGTCACCATCGGCCTGTCGCCCGGACTCGTCGCCTACTCCTTCACCTTCGGCTGATCGTCGACCGAGACCGGCGGCGTGAGGCCGGCGCGAGATGCTTGCCACGGAAAGTTGACTAACTCGAACATCTGTTCGACCATAGAGAAATGCTCGACCTTGCCGTCCGGGACAGGCTAACCAGCCTGGCCGACAGCGGGCGCCGCCGTGGCGCTCCCCCGCTGCCGGTGGCCGGCGCGCTGCAGCCGCTGCTGCCCGAGGGACTGCGGCGCGGCAGCACGGTGCACGTGGCCGGGTCGGTCTCGCTGCTGTTCGCGCTGCTCGGGGTCGCGTCGGCCGAGGGGGCCTGGTGCGCGCTGGTCGGCCTGCCGGGCATCAGCGCCGAGGCGGCCGACGAGTACGGCGTCGAACTCGGCCGGCTGGCCGTCGTGCCGTACCCGGGGCCGGGCTGGGCCACCGCGGTCGGGGCGCTGCTCGACGCCGTCGACGTGGTGGTGACCCGACCCCCGCCGCGGGTCGTCCCCGGCGACGTGCGCCGGCTGAGCGCCCGGGCCCGCAGCCACGACTCGGTGCTGGTGCCGTTCGGCGCCGAGTGGCCGGGCGCCGAGGTCCGGCTGCACCTGCGCGAAGGGCAGTGGGAAGGCGTCGGCGCGGACGGACGGGGCCGGCTGAGTCGGCGGCGGGTGATCGTCACCGCCGAGGGTCGCGGCCGAGCCGCCCAGCCCCGGACCGCCCGGCTGTGGTTGCCGGCGGCCGGGGGCGGCGTCGACCCGATCGACCCGATCCGCATGACCCGACCGGCGCACTCGACCCGCTCGGACAGCAACGTGATCGCGCTGCGGGCGGGGTGAGCGACGACGTCCAGGATGATCGCGGTGTGGTGCCCGGACTGGCCGGTCACCGCGGCCTGCGCGGACGCCGGCACCCCCGGCACCCCCGGCACCCCGGACGAGGCGCCGATTGCCGTCCTGACCGCCAACCGGGTGGTGGCCTGCTCGCACGAGGCGCGCGAGTCCGGGGTCCGCCGGGGATTGCGCCGTCGCGAGGCGCAGTCCCGGTGCCCCGAGCTGACCGTGCTGCCGCGCAACGAGGCGGCCGAGGCCCGGCTGTTCGAGCCGATCGTGCTGGCCCTGGAATCGATCGCCCCGGGCGTCGAGGTCACCCGACCGGGGCTGGCGGCGATCGGGATGCGCGGGCCGACCCGCTACTTCGGCAGCGAGACGGCGGTGCTGCACGCGCTGTCCCGGGCGGTGGGGGCCGCGCCGGCGCAGGACGGTCCGAAGCAGCTGGCGGTCACCGCGCTGATCGGGGTGGGCGACGGCTCGTTCGCCGCCGAGCAGGCCGCGCGCCAGGGCATCATCGTGCCGGCCGGCGAATCGGCCGGGTTCCTCGCCGGGTTGCCGGTCAGCACGCTCGACCCGTCCGGCGACTCGCCGCTGATCGACCTGCTGCGCCGGCTCGGACTGCGCACCCTGGGCGCGTTCGCCGCGCTGCCGCCGGGCGAGGTGCATTCCCGGTTCGGTCCGGACGGGGCCTGGGCGCACCGGCAGGCCGGCGGACGCGACGACCGCCCGTTGGCCGCCCGCCGGCCACCGGCCGAGCTCGTCGCCACCCTCGATCTCGAGCCGCCCGTCGACCGCATCGACACCGTCGCGTTCTCGGCGCGGGCCATGGCCGAACGCTTCATCGCCGACCTGGCCGGACACGGTTTGGCCTGCGCCTGCCTGGAGCTGCAGGTGATCACCGAGAACGGCGAGGAGGCGGTCCGTCGCTGGCGGCACGCCGGCGTGCTGTCCACAGTGGACGTCGTCGACCGGATCCGCTGGCAACTCGAGGGCTGGCTGCGCGGCGGTGATCGCGAGCACCGGCCGACCGGTGGCGTGACGAGGCTGCGGCTGGTCCCGATCGAGACAGTGCCGCTCGGAGTGCACCAGCAAGCCCTGTGGGGCGGATCGGGGGCCGACGACGAGCGGGCGCACCGCGCACTGGCCCGGGTGCAGACGCTGCTCGGGCACGGGTCGGTGCTCACCCCGATGATCGACGGCGGGCGCGATCCCCTGCAGCGCACCCGGCTCGTCCCGTGGGGGGACACGCCGGTTCCCGAGCACTCCCCCGAACAGCCCTGGCCGGGCCACCTACCCGCCCCGGCGCCGTCCGTGCTGATCGATCCGCCGCGGCCGGTCCGAGTGCTCGACGCCGGTGGACGGCCGGTCACCGTCGACGATCGCGGCGTGGTGCCGCAGCCGCCGGCCCAGCTCGTCGTGGGCAACGAGGCTCGGGCGGTCACCGCCTGGGCCGGTCCCTGGCCGGTGGACGAACGCTGGTGGTCGCCCGACGCGGCCACCCGGGTCGTCCGTTTCCAGCTCGTCGACGTGGCCGGCCACGCCTACCTCGTCGCCTGCTCGACCCCCGGCGACCGCTGGACCCTCACCGCAACCTACGATTGAGTGCTACGTTGGTGCTACGCTCGTAGCATGAGCTACGTAGCTTCCCGGGAACTCCGCAATGACACCGCGGGCGTGCTCAAGCGGGTA
Organism: Jatrophihabitantaceae bacterium; assembly: GCA_036502695.1. Taxonomy (GTDB): domain Bacteria; phylum Actinomycetota; class Actinomycetes; order Mycobacteriales; family Jatrophihabitantaceae; genus DASXRA01. The sequence goes on along the minus strand of DASXYE010000330.1, from coordinate 13,325 downwards.
CAGCAGGGCGACGAGGTGATCATCACCGTGCGCGGCGAGCCGGTCGCCGAGATCATCCCGATCCGCAAAGGACGTCGCCGGTGGATCTCTCGAGCCGAGTTGCTCGATCGCCTCTCCCACACGCAGGCTGACCCGGGCCTGCGCGACGACCTCGAGCTCATCGCCGGCGACACCACCGACGATCTGGGCTCGGTGGGATGACCGCTCGAGGGCTCCTGGACACGTCGGTCTTCATCGCAGCCGAGACCGGGCGCCCGTTGAACCGGCGCAAGATCCCGGTCGACTCGGCCATCTCCGTAGTGACCCTGGCCGAGCTCCAAGCGGGCGTCCTTGCCGCGCGCGACCTCGATGCCCGCGCCCTGCGACTCGCGACCTTCGAGACAACCTCGGACATGGCCGTCCTGCCGATCGATGCGGACGTGGCCGGTGCATGGGCCCGACTCAGGATCCACCTGCTTGAAGTCGGCCGACGGCTCAATGTCAATGACTCGTGGATCGCCGCCACCGCAGTGGTCCACCGCATACCCGTCGTAACGCAGGACGGTGACTTCGACCCGCTGGTCGGCCTGTCCGGCTTCGACGTCATCCGCGTCTGAGCGTCTTTCCGGACTGCCGTTCCAGCACGCCGCGGACGAACGCCGCCTGACCGGCGTGCTGCAGGTCGTCGGAGATGACGCTGACCAGCCGAACAACCAGCGTCACCGGCGGGTTCCATCGCTCGTCGACAACCCGGCTGAGTTCCTCGTCGGCCAGCCCACGCACGTACTCGAGCGTGCGCTCGTGCACGGCGTCGTAGTAGTCGAGCAGCAGCCGGGCCGGCGTCCGCACCGCGGCGACCTCCTGCGAGCTGTGCCCGTACCCGGTGGCGTAGCGGTGGAACGGCAGCTCGAACCGCTGCTGCCACTGGCCGCTCAGCCAGACCTGATCGGTGCCGGCGACCTCGGCGATGTGATCGTCCTGGATGCGGGTCAGATGCCAGGCCAGCCAGGCGATCGTGTTCGCGTCGGGATCGACCCGGTGGGTGAGCTGCTCCTCGTTCAGCGCGCGCACGGCGCCGTGCACGGCATCGCGCACCCGATCGAAGCCGTCGACCAGGACGTCAATCGCAGTCGTCATGCCCCCATCTTGCCGCCGACACGCTCAGCGCACGACGGAGATACGGGCGGTCGGCGCCGACGGGCTCGAGGACAGCGTCCAGGCCGAGGTGTTCTCGAATCCGGGGTTGTGTACGTCCAGCCCGACCGTCTCGACGTTGTCGAAGCCGACGTCCGAACCGAAGTCGGTGACGCCGGCCGCCTCGCAGAGCCGGAAGGCCAGGGTGACCCGCGACTTGCCGCGCACCAGATCGCTCACGTCGATGTTCCCCTGCGGCGTCGCGCCGTTGACCCACAGGTACTGGATCAGGTCCATCGCATCGCTGCTCCAGATCGGCTGGCCGTCCACGGTGACCGACGCGATGTGCGACCCGCGGTGCGGCGTGGACGCCGCGTGGCGCAGGTACTCCCAGAACGAGATCTCGTAGCGGGCCGAGTGCGGATCGACGCGCACGACCTGCGACGCCGAGGCGCACGAGCCGGTCGTCGTGGTCGTGTTCTCCGGCACGGCCAGGCTCAGCCGTCCGTTGCCGTACATCGCATCCCGGTCGGACGCGTACGCGTGCGCCGGCGGGTGGTAGCCGGGCACCGGGTGCAGCGTCCACGACCGGTCGGCCAGGGTGGCGGCCGCCGCGCGCAGGATGTTGCCCGGGTCGTGGTCGGGGAACAGGTCGACGGTCGGGATGACGTGCGTGGTGTTGTTCGACAACGTCCACCCCGCGCGCGACTCGAATCCCCCGTTGTGAATGGTGATTCCGGTGCCCGAGACGTCGTCGATGCCGAGGTCGATCGGGTAGTTGCCCACCCCGTTGTTCTCGTAGAGCCGGAAAGCCAGCGTGGCTGTGGACTTGCCGCGCAGGGCGTTCGTCAGGTCGACGGTATCGGTCTGCCAGGTAGCACCACTGGAATCGGCGATGTCCTGACTCCACGCGACGGCACCGTCCACCAGTACCTGCTTGACGTGGTAGCCGGCCAGGGCGACGTCCGGCGAGAACTCGTCCCAATCGGCGAACCGCAACGTGTAGCGCGCCGCGGACGGATCGACGCGCACCGACTGCTGCGCTTGAGCGTAGTTACCACCACTGGTGCCCACGCCGGTCGACACCGACAGGCTCAGCCGACCGATGCCGTGCGCGGCGCGGTTGTCGGCGCTGACGGCCGGCGGATCGGCCAACGGCAGCGCGTACAGGTTGACGCCCATGATCCGGCCGTCGGCGAGATACGGCTTGGTCGCATTGATCAGTGCGGCTGTATAACTCGCCGTCGGCGACACGGCGGTGATCAGGAATCGCCCGGTGTAGCCGAGCAGAACTACGCCCAACCCGGTGCCCGACGTGTGCCCCAGGATCGTGTCGAGGTTGGGACCGACCTGCGACGCATCGATGTTGTTGGAACCGTCGCCGCCGGTGTACGGGTAGATGATGCCGTCGATGAACGGGCCGTACTTCGTGTAGAAGTCCGGCGCCTCCAGCTGGAACAGGTAGGCCGTCGTGTAGAAGCCGAGGTGCGGGTTGATCGCGTCCTGGGTGTCGGCGATCTGCTGCATGTACTCGGTCGTGAACAGGTTGCCGTTGTCGCCGATCGGGAAGTCGTCGATCGCCCAGGCGACGACGCTGCGACGCTGCAGCGACAGCTTGGCGATGGCGTCGGCCCAGGCGACGTAGTCCTCGCGGTACGGCCACGAGCATCGCCCGTTCTTCACCGGCACCGGGTCGTAGAAGCACTCCGACGGCGGCACGAGATACACCCAGATCTTGATGCCGGCGCGGTCGGCGGCCGGCGCGAACTCGTTCACCAGGTCCGACCAGTCGGTGGGCGCGTCCCAGATTCCGTACGTGTAGGTATTGAGGCCCTCTTGCTTCAGCTGACGGATCAGCCGGGGCGTGTCGATGTGCCGGTAACCGTCAGCCCGTGGGCGGCTCTCACGCACCACCCCGCCGATCGTGTTACCGCCGCTCATCGCGGTCGTGACGCCGCCGGGCGGGGTGATCTCGGCATTGATCTGCGCGGCGTGGATCCTGTGCGCGCTACCGCCGACGATCGGTTCGCCCGCGTGCGCAACAGCCGGAGCGACGACGGCCAGGCCGGCGACGGTGAGCATTGCGGTCAGGACGGGGGCCAGACGCTTCATGGGTGATCTCCCGTATATCGGAGATAGATTCGTATTCCCGTACGATCCAACCGTTGTTGCCCGTTGCGGTCAACCCTTCGGACTAGACCAGGCGCTACGTTCGGCGTCGTGCCGAGTGAACCGACAGAGCGCAAGGTGCTGCTGGTCGTGCACCACACGACCTCCCCGGCCTTGCAGACGCTGCTCGAGGCGGCGCTGGACGGAACTCGGGCCGACGGGCTGGACGACATCGAGGTCCGCGTGCGGCCGGCGCTCGCCGCGAACGTGCCGGATGTCCTGGCCGCCGATGGCTTCCTGCTCGGCACGCCGGCCAACATCGGCTACATGTCCGGTGCCCTCAAGGTGTTCTTCGACCTCGTGTACTACCCGACGCTGACCGCCAAGGTCGGCGCGCCGTATGGCCTGTACGTGCACGGCAACAGCGACACCACCGGCGCGGTCCGCGCCGTCGAGTCGATCACCAAAGGGCTGGGCTGGCAGCGCGTGCACGAACCCGTCTCGGTGATCGGCGCGCCGGCGAAGGCCGACACCGAGGCCATGTGGGACCTCGCGGCCACCGTCGCTGCCACACTGCTCGGGTAGGGCCGCCCGCCTCGGAGGTGATCGCGCATGGACTTCGCCACCCTGGCGTTGATCATGCTCGTCGGCGTGCTCGGCCCGGTGCTGGCGCTGCCGCCGCGCTGGCACCTGCCCGTGGTGCTCGGCGAGCTGGCCGCCGGGATCGTGCTGGGCAGCACGGGGTTCCGGGTGCTGCACGCCGACAACGGCACGTTCACCTTCCTGGCCGACATCGGCTTCGCGCTGGTCATGTTCGTCGCCGGCTCGCACGTGCCGATCCGCGATCCGAAGCTACGCGCCGGCCTGCTGCCCGGCGTACTGCGCGCGGCGGCGGTGGGCGCGATTGCCACCGGGTTGGGGGTCGCCGTCGCCGCGGCGTTCGACACCGGGCATCCGGCCCTGTATGCCGTGCTGATGGCCTCGTCGTCGGCCGCGCTCGTGCTGCCCATCGTCGACTCGCTGCACCTGGGCGGACCGTCGGTGCTGCACCTCCTGCCGCAGGTGGCGATCGCCGATACCGTCTGCATCGTGGCCCTGCCGCTGGTGATCGACCCGAGCCACGCCGGGCGCGCGGCCCTCGGCTCACTCGCCGTACTGGGATGCGCAGCCGTGCTGTACGTCGGATTGCGGTACGTGGAGACGAGCGGCGTCCGGCAACGGGTGCACGACGTATCCGAGGATCGCAAGTTCGCCCTGGAGCTGCGGCTCAACCTGACGATCCTCTTCGCGCTGGCCGCCCTGGCCGTGCGCACCCACGTCTCGATCATGCTGGCCGGGTTCTCGTTCGGGCTGGCCATGGCCGCGGTCGGCGAGCCGCGCCGGCTGGCCAAACAACTGTTCGCCGTGACCGACGGGCTGTTCGCCCCGCTGTTCTTCGTGTGGCTCGGCGCCTCGCTGGACGTGCGGGACCTGGGCCACCACCCGTCCTACATCGCACTCGGGGCGGTGCTCGGCGCCGGGGCGGTCGTCGCGCACGCGGCGATGCGACTGACCGGCCAGCGACTGCCGATCGCGGCCATGGCGTCCGCCCAGCTCGGGGTTCCGGTGGCCGCCGCGACGGTCGGCACCCAGCTGCACCTGCTGCGGCCGGGGGAACCGGGCGCGCTGATCCTCGGCGCGCTGATCACGGTGGCCGCCGCCGTCGCGTGCGGCGGGCTGGCCGCCCGTGCCGGCCTGGTCGCGGACGGCGCTCGATGATCACCGATGGCGGCCTCGGCTACGACGTGGCCGGCACCGGCGATCCGGCGCTGGTGTTCGTGCACGGCTGGAGCAGCGACCGCACCTACCTCGAACCGCAGTTCCGCCACTTCGCCGATTCGCATCGGGTTGTCGCCCTCGATCTGCGTGGGCACGGCTCGAGCCGCCCGGGTCCGACTTACAACTGCGACGCGCTCGCCGACGACGTCCTGGCCGTGGCCGCGCACGCCGGGCTGGCCCGCCCGATCATCGTCGGGCACAGCCTGGGCGGGCTGGTCGCCCTGACCTGTGCGGCCCGCCCCGGTGCCGTCGCGGCCGCGGTGCTCGTCGACCCGGCGCCGATGCTGCCCCGCGGCCAGGGCTACTTCACCCGCTTCCTCCCGGACGTCGTCGCCGACACCGACGGCTCGTGGCGGGCCGCCTTTGCGGGGCGCCTGTTCGGGCCGCACGACACGGTGCGCCGCGACGAGACGCTGACGGCCGTGCGCGCCGTGCCGCTGCCCGTCGCCGTCGGCGGCTGGCGGGCGATCGCCGAGTTCGACGGCGCCGCCGTGCTGCCCCGCGTCGACGGGCCCGTGCTGCTGATCACCGCCGGCGAGCCCGAGGCGGGCGTCGCCGAACGGCTCGGCGACGTCACGCTCGGGCGGACCGTCGGCGCGGGGCACTTCCTCCAGCTCGAGGTGCCCGATCAGGTCAACGCGATGATCGCGCGGTGGCTAGACGTTCAGCACTGAGAGAACGTTGCCGGCCGGGTCGGTGAACCAGGCGATGTCCGGCCCGTTGCCTCGCATGATGCCCTTGTCGTCCTGGCCGAAGCCGTCGTAGCGCAGGAACGTCACGCCCCGCGCGGTCAGGTCGTCGACCGCCGCGTCGATGTCGTCGACGGGGAAGTTCAGGATCGTGTACGTCGCCGGCACGTGATCGGGCTTCGGGTAGACGAACGTGTCCCGATCGCCGGCCAGGTGCAGGGTGAGCGTGCCGTTCTGCTCGGACACCTTCAGTCCGAGCGTCTCGCCGTAGAACTTGGTCGCCGCCGGCACGTCGTCGACGGCGAATCCGCTGAATGCCTTGCTGTTCTCGAGCATGAGAACTCCCTTCGGTTATGTAACTGAGACGACGCCCGGCCCCGAAACTCATCGGTGGCCGGATCAGCAATATCCGATTGCTGCCCGGCGGGGTCCTAGGCTGGCCGGGTGACCGATCCGGACGAGCGCGCGCGGCAGCTCGCCGCCGAGTCACCCGACGCCACCGCCTGGTTCGAGCGGCTTTACGCCGAGGCGCAGACCGGCGCCGCGGTCGTCCCGTGGGACGTCGCCGATCCGCACTACCTGCTGACCGGCTGGGTTGGCGGGCGGACGCTCGACGGTTCCGGACGGCAGGCCCTCGTGGTCGGCGCCGGGCTGGGCCGCGACGCCGAGTTCATCGCCGGACTCGGCTTCGACACCACGGCGTTCGACATCTCGCCGTCGGCCATCGAGTCGGCGCAGCGACGGCACGCCGGCTCGGCCGTGCACTACGTCGTGGCCGACCTGTTCGACCCGCCGACCGAGTGGCGGCAGGCGTTCGATCTCGTCGTCGAGAGCCTGACCGTGCAGGCGTTGCCGGTGGCCGAGCGGGGCCCGGCAATCGCCCAGGTCCCGCGGTTCGTGGCGCCCGGCGGGACGCTGCTGGTGATCGCGGCCGGCCGCGAGACGCCGCCGGGCGACGGGCCGCCCTGGCCGCTCGACCGGGCCGAGATCGACGCCTTCGCCGCGGACGGCGTCGAGCCGGTGCACATCGCGGAGATCCGTGATCCCGCTGATCGGACCAACCTGCGCTGGCAGGCCGAATTCAGCCGTCCAACGGCGTAGCCTCCGACCCATCGAGGTGATCAAGGAGGGCTCGATGAAGCTGCGATTCTGGCGACACCGCCGGGCAACCGGCGCCACCAAGGCCGACCCGGCGGCGGATGCCCGGGCCGACCTGGCCGCGATCCGCCGGCAGACGGAGTCCCTGGCCAAGCACGAAGGCTCGAAGACGACGTTCGAGGAGCAGTTCCGAACCGGTCCCGGCCAGTACGGCGGCGGTCTCGGCTCCAGCTGAGGACTGTCGGTGCCATCGGGCAGGATCGGGGCATGCCGATCGAGGTACGGCTCGAGCCGTGGTCCGACGCCGATCTGCCCCTGCTGCGGGCGAAGAACACACCGCAGATGACGCAACACCTCGGCGGACCGGAGAGCGAGGCGAAGCTGCTCGACCGGCAGCGCCGCTACGTCGAGGGCAACGACATGTTCCGCGTGGTGCTGCTGCCCGGCGGCGAGGTGGCGGGCAGCACCGGCTACTGGGACAAGGACTGGCAGGGCGAGCCGGTGTACGAGACGGGCTGGGCCGTGCTGCCCGAGTTCCAGGGCCGGGGCATCGCCGCGGCGGCGGTGCGGGCGATCGCGGCGAAGGCGGCGGCCGAGGGCACCCGGCGGTACCTGCACGCGTTCCCGTCCGTCGAGAACGCGCCGTCCAACGGCGTGTGCCGCAAGGTCGGGTTCGAGCTGCTCGGCGAGTACGACTTCGAGTACCCGCCCGGGCACTGGATGCGCTGCAACGACTGGCGCCTGGACCTCAACGCAACTCGCTGAGCAGCTCGTCGACCGAGGGGGTGTGGCGCATCTCGTCGGCCACCCGTTGTGCAGCCCGGCTGTAGGACGGGTCGGCCAGCACCGCCTGGACGGCGGCGCGGATCTGCGGGGCGTGCTCGCGGCCGATGCGATCGGTGGCGGCCGCGCCGGGCGCGGGCTCGACCACCACGCCGGCACCGGCCGCCGCCACGCAACGCGCGTTGCCCGGTTGGTCGGCGAACAGCGGCACCACGACGAGCGGTACCCCGGCGGCCAGCGTTCCGAACGTCGTGCCGGATCCGCCGTGGCACACGACCACCGCGGCGTGCGCCAGCACATCGCTCTGCGGAACCCACGCCTCGACGTGGACGTTCGCCGGGATGTCGCCGAGCTCGGCCGGGTCGATCGCGCGCCCCACGGTCAGCAGCGCCCGGACCGGCAGGTCGGCGACTGCGTCCAGGGCGGCCCGGCACGCGAGCGCCCCGATCGACACGCCGCCGGCGACGCTGCCGAACGTCACGTACACCAACGGGCGATCATCGTTCGGCCACCAGTCCGGCAGCGCGGCCGCCGGCGCAGCCAGGACGTCCCGATACCGGCGGGTGATCGGAAACGGCGACGGGTCGGTCGAGGCCGGGAACCGGGACAGGTACGGCATCGCGACGATGCGCTCGACGATGCCGTCCGAGTAGGGCTCGAGCACGGGCGCCGCCAGCCGCAGCGAACCGAGCTCGACGTCCGCCCGCGAGATCGCCACCTGCGCCGACTGGATGCCGTAGCGGTCGGCGGCGATCACCGAGGCGAACTCGCACGGATCGTTCAGGACCAGGTCCGGACGCCAGTCCCGGCACGCGTCGTCGACCGCCGGCAGCATCGCCGCCGTGTCGAGACGCCCGAAGATCTCCCGATTGGCGATGATCGACGCCTCGTCGGGCGGAGCGTCGGCCCACCGGCGCCACAACGCATCCAGCTCGCCGGCCGGCGGGTCCGCCCCGATGCGGTGGTCGAACCCGGCCGCGCGCACCGTGTCGGCCAGGCCGGGCGGCACGACGAACAGCACGTCGTCGCCTCGGCTCCGCGCCACTTCGGCGAACAGGACGAGCGGGTTGTAGTGCCCGGCCCCCGCCGTCGAAGCCAGCAAGACCCGCACGCCGGCCAGCGTAGCGACGGTGCGCGGTCCCGGTTTTGGTCGCCCAGTCTCGTATATGCGGCCGGGCGGCCAAAACCGGGTGACCGGCGATTACGCGAAGAACGCGTCGTCACCGGGCAAGTCGCTGCGCAATTCCTGCAGGTCGGTGACCTTGTCGCCCAGGAACGTGAACAAGATCGAGCCACGCGTCACCCGGGTGACGCCGTTACGGGTGGCCGTCACCTGGTGCAGCGCCATGACGTGGCCCTGGCGGTCGCCGTGCGTCTCGATCAGGTCGGCGCGGAAAGTGCCTGCGGTCAGCTCGCCGAGCTTGCCGTAGTAGGCCAGCACGGCGTCGAAGCCCTTGTAGGCACCGGCCAGCTGGCTGTCGCCCGGCACGTGCTGCACGACGTCGCGCGACATCAGCTCGCGCAACATGTCCACATCCCCGGAGTTGAATGCGGCATACCCGCGGCGCACGGTGGCCATCTGGGTGTCCTCGGCGGCCTCCAGATCGGCCGCGCGCGCGTACCGGGTGGCGTCCGGCGAGAAGTCGACCATCTCGCACGGTTCGTCGCCGACCACCCACGCGTCGTGTCCGGCCGGCAGATCGAACAGGTCCCCGGGTCGCACCGTCTGTTCGGTGCCGTCGTCCATGCGGACCTGCATCACCCCGGACAGCACGTAACCCAGGTGGCGCGTCTGGCACGACTGCGTGCCGGCGATCGGCCGGACGTCGTTCGACCACCGCCAGCCCGGCTCGAACCGTCCCCGCATCAGGGTCAGCCCGCCGGCACTGCCCACCGTCGCGTGGCCGTGTCCCGCGAACGGACGGCGCTCACCGTCCCGATCCAGATTGCTGATCCGTGTGTCCACTGTGGACCACCCCCACCGGCTCGGCCGGGCACCGGACGCGTCCGGCCATCCCCCGATCGTGACACCACTACGGCGCCGGGCCAAGAGACGAACCGGGCGGCCTTCCGCGCATACGTGTCAGGCCAGACCCGCGCGGCATCGCCGCCTCACCGAGTCGTGGCGCCCCGTTCGAATGACGTTGCGCCGGATCGACATGCTGGACGGATGACTACCGAGCGACCCGACCCGCCGCTGATCGGCGACGAACGCGAGATGCTGCGCGCCCACCTCGACTTCCACCGCGCCACCCTGGCCTGGAAGTGCGACGACCTGGACGACGACGACCTGCGCCGAGCGTCGATGCCGCCCTCGACCCTGACGCTGCTCGGCCTGGTGCGGCACATGGCCGAGGTCGAACGCACCTGGTTCCGGCGAGTGATCAACGCCGAGGACATCCCGCTCGTCTGGTCGGACGTGGGCGACTTCCAGACCGCCTACGACGCCACCGGATGTACCCGGGCCGACGCGTTCGCCGCCTGGGAGGCCGAGGTCGAGGCATCGCGCCGGATCGAGCAGGCCACCCCGTCCCTCGACGTGATCGCGCACAACGCCCGCTGGGATGAGGACGTGTCGCTGCGCATGGTGATGTTGCACATGATCCACGAGTACGCGCGCCACAACGGGCACGCCGACCTGATCCGCGAGGGCGTCGACGGGACCGTCGGCGCCTAGTATTTCTATCGATTCGATAGGTAAGCTCCGGATGTGCTCCGGACTGCCAAGACCACTGCCCTAGTTGCCGTTCTCGTTACTGCCGGCCTCGCTCCGGCGGCCGCCGCGTCGCCAGCCGCGTCGGCCGCAGCCGCGCCGCCGCCGGTAACCGTGCTCACCCCCAGCGCCGACAACCGGGACGGCGCGATCTTCATCTCGCCGTTCGGCGGCACCGACCAGTACACCAACGGTCCGCAGATCATCGACGGCCAAGGCCGCACGATCTGGTTCCATCCCGTCCCGGCCGGACAGGAGGCCGCCGACTTCCGCACCCAGACCTATCGCGGGCAGCCCGTGCTCACCTGGTGGCAGGGCACCGGCCTGGGCGGACTGGCCAGCGGCGTCGACTACATCTACGACCGGCATTACCGCCCGATCGCCACGGTGCGCGCCGGCAACGGCTACACCGCCGACGGGCACGAGTTCCTGATCACCCCGTGGAACACCGCGCTGATCCTGGCGTACGCCCCGGCGACGGCCGACCTGCGCTCGATCGGCGGTGCGGCCGACCAAGCGGTGGTGGACGGCGTCGTCCAGGAGATCGACATCCCGACCGGACGCGTGTTGTTCCAGTGGAACAGCCGCGATCACGTGCCGTTCAGCGACAGCGAGCAACCACTGCCGGCCGATCGGTCGACGCCGTGGGACTGGTTCCACGTGAACGCCGTGCACCTCGACCTGGACGGCAACCTGCTCATCGACGCGCGCGACACCTGGACGACCTACAAGGTGAGCCGCCACTCCGGACAGGTGATCTGGCGGCTCGGCGGCAAGCGCAGCACGTTCCGCGTGCAGGCCGCGCCGGGACAGGTGCTCGACACCGCCGGGCAGATCTTCGCCTGGCAGCACGATCCCGAGGCGGTCGGGCCGGGCCGCTACACGCTGTTCGACAACGAGTCGACGGGCACGTCGTTGTTGCCGCACAGCCGGGTCGTCACCGTGCAGCTGAACGTACTGCGGCGTACGGCAACGCTCGTCCGGTCGGACAACCAGCCCGACGGGCTCGTCGCACCGTCGCAGGGCAACGGGCAGACCACCCGGCACGGCAACCTCTTCGTCGGCTGGGGTGCGCTGCCCTACATCTCGGAGTTCAGCCGATCAGGCCAGGTGCTGTTCAAGGCCCGCTTCCCCGACGGCGTCAACACCTACCGGGCGTACCGCCTGCCCTGGCCCAACTAGACCGGCACCCACAGCTCGATCTCGGTGTGCCGGCGGTAGTACTCGACGAGCGGGCGCGACTCGTCGACCTCCGCCGCCTGCGCCAACCGCGTCATGCCCGGGCCGATCTGTTCGTAGAGCCGGGGCGGTTCGCCGACGAGCTGCTCGAACGCCGGCCACAGCTGTTGGATGTGCGGCTGGTCGTCGACGGTTGCTAGCTGCATGACCACGACGTCGTCGCGCCGGATCCGCTCGGGGGCGATCGCGAACATGGCGGTGACTCAAACACACCTCGCCGACAATGGGCGCGCGCGCTACATCGGTCCACTTAGGACAGATCGACAACCCTTCGGTGGAATCAGTGGGAAATGCCTCTTGCCGCTGTGCGCCAGGTGTGGGTAGATGAGTCCGGTGCAGGCACCGTACGTAATCGCTCGGGTATTTTGCGTTGACGGGCCGCATCGGGGGATCCAGTTCCTCGACCAGCGCACCGGACGGGTGCTGTCGGACGATCCCGAGCAGCACTACTACCGCGTGGACGACGCCGAGCTGATCACCACGAACTTCGGACCGTGTCCGGCGGCGTACTACGACCGCACCGAAGACCCGCCCAAGGGCCTACCGCCTCGCCGCCCCCGTTGAGTGGTGCCTTATCGGTCGAGTGGTGCGTTACAACGCACCACTCGACGCGTAAGTCACCACTCAACGAACGAACGGGCGCTCTAGGTTGAGGGCATGACGGCTCCCTTGGTCTTCGGGGTGTTTCCGCTCGGGATGGCCGGCGGCCCGGACGGGCTCGCCGTGGGACCGCCCGACGACTTCGACGAGATCGGCCGCGCGTTCGCCGAGCTGCAGGGCGGCGGCCCGCCGTTGCTGCCGCGGATGTACGTGGTGTGGACCGGAGCCGCGTCGACCGAGACGGTGCTGGACCAGGTCGCCCCGCTCGCCGGGATCGGCCTACCACTGGACCTGGTGCTGTGCTACCGCGATCCCGACGGCAACGTCGCGGCGTGGACGTCGTTCGTCGAGCAGGTGGTGGCCCGGCACGGTCACGCGCTGGCCGCCGTCCAGGTCACCGGCGAGCCGAACCTGACCTGGGCCGGTACCGCCGCCGATGGAGCGTTTCCCGGCGCCGTCGCGGCATTGGTGCAAGGCGTGCTGGCCGGCGCGGCGGCCAAGCGCGAGACCTCGGCCACGGCAGCAATCGGATTCGCCGTGGTGCCGAACATCGACCCGGCGACGAACGGCTTCTGGGACGAGGTCCGCGAGACGGGCGGCGAAGAATTCGCGGCGGCGCTCGACTACGCCGGCATCGACATCTACCCGGACGTGTTCGGGCCCCGGATCGGCCCGGACGCCTTGCCCGGCACCGTCGAGCGCCTGCTGCGCGACCTCCGGGAACGCGACCTGGCGACGGTCGGCATCCCGGCCTCGGTGCCGATCCGGGTCTGCGAGAACGGCTGGCCCACCGGCCCGGATCGCCCCGAGGAACGGCAGGCCGTCGCGCTGGAGCGCATCGTCCGCACCGTGTCCGCCCTGCGCGCCGAGCTGAACGTCACCCACTGGGAGCTGTTCACACTGCGCGACGCGGATAGCACCAAGGACGACCGGTTCCACCGCTTCGGCATCCTGCGCAGCGACTACTCCCGCAAGCCGGCGTTCGAGACCCTGCGGCAGCTCATCGCCGAACTCGGCTAGGGCGCCGAGCCGCCGGCGGATGATCCGGCCACTCCACCGCGTAGCCCGGATCGCCCCCGTCGCGCACGCGCAGGTAGCGCAACAGTTCGCGGACGATGCCGGCATTGCCCATGGCCCAGCCGGTGTACGGCGGCAGCGTGCTC
>DASXYE010000329.1:0-13363 GCA_036502695.1 Jatrophihabitantaceae bacterium | reverse complement strand
CGCATCCCGTTTCTTGATCAAGAGTGGAAAGTGGCTGCTGGGACGACCACTTTCCACTCTTGATCAAGACCGGTCTTGATCAAGAGTGGAAAGTGGTCGTCCCAGCAGCCACTTTCCACTCTTGATCAAGAAACGGGATGCGAGCCGGTTCGGATTGAACCGACGCCCCTCAGTCGGGCAGCGGCGTCACTCCCCCGGGTACCGGCATCCCATCCGCCACCTGACATAACGTAGGTGTCGACGCGCGGAGAGACCAGTACCGTGGCCCCACCGGCATTCAGTACGCAGGCGTATGGAGGCGATTCATCTCCTTGTAAAGGGTGGCTGTATGAATCGAGGCTTGAGGCCAATATTCAGCGAGGTGTTCGACCCTCGGCGCCGAATAATGAGCGCGGGGTCGAACAACTCGCTGGCACCGGGCTACACGTAGACCGGCTGCTGCGGCTCCTCGCTGACGTATGCCGGGGTACGACGGGACAGGTGCGACGGCCACCAGTTGGCCCGACCGAGCAGCGCCATCAGCGACGGCAGCACGACGGCCCGCACCACCAACGCGTCGATCAGGATCGCCGCCGCGAGGCCGACGCCGAGCTCCTTGAACTCGATCATGTCGAGGCTGGCGAAGATCGCGAACACCGACACCATCACGATGGCCGCACTGGTCACGACGCCGGCCGACCGGGTGATGCCGTGCCGGACGGCGTCCCGGGTCGACTCGCCGCGCTGCACCGCCTCGCGGATCCGGCTGACGACGAACACGTGATAGTCCATCGACAGGCCGAACAGCACCACGAACAAGAACAGCGGGATCCACGAGACGATCGTGCCGTTCGAGTGATAGTTCAGCAGCTTGTCGGCCCAGTGGTGCTGGAACGTCAGCACGAGCACACCGAACGCGGCGGCCGCCGACAGCATGTTCACCACGATGGTCATCAGCGCGATCACCAGCGAGCGGAACGTGAACGCCATGATCAGGAACGTCAACGCCAGCACGAAGCCGATCACCGCGGGGAGTTTCTCCCGCTGGTGCTGGGCGTAGTCGACGTTGCTGGCCGCTCCCCCGGTCACCGCGAACTTCGCGCCCGGGATCTTGCCGATCGACGCCGGAAGCACGTCATCCCGCAGTTGGCGCAGCGACTGCCGGGACTCGTGCGACGCCGTCTTGAACGGCACGTCGACGGTGAGCGTGTGCACGGTGCCGTCCGCCGAGCTGCGCGTCTGCGGCGCGTCCGAACCATCGATCGCGAACAGTCGGTTGGCTGACAGTTGTCGGGTCACGCCGGTCAGCGCGGTGGTCACGGCACCAGCCTGGGCGGCCGGGGCGCGCACCACGATCTCCTGACTGACCTGCTGACCAGGGAAGGCGGCCGCCAGCCGGTCGTAGGTCTGCACCTCGGCGATGGACTTGGGCAGGTCGTTCTCGGTCGACTGGCCGAGCTTCATGCCCAGCGCCGGTACCGCCAGCGCCAGCAAGGCCAGCGCCGAGATCACGAACGTCGCGCCCGGACGCCGCAGCGCCGGCGTGAGCAGCGCCGGCCACAGCCGGGGCTCCGTCTCGCGATTGGTGAGCCGCCACAACAGCGGCACCCGCGGCCGGTCGATGCGTCGGCCCAGCTTGGCCAGCACCGCCGGCAGGACGGTCAGCGAGCCGAGCACGGCCACGCCGATCACCAGGATGGAGCCGATCGCCAGCGACGAGAAGGTCACGTCGCGGGTCAGGAACATGCCCGACATCGCCGCGATGACGGCCAGTCCGGAGACCACGACGGAGTGCCCCGACGTCCGCGCGGCGATCTCGATCGCGTCGAGGTGGGTACGCCCGCGGGCGCGTTCCTCGCGTTCTCGCTTGAGATAGAACAGCGAGTAGTCGACGCCGACGGCCATGCCCATGAGCAGGATGACGCTGGACGTGGTGCCCGAGTCGGGGACGAGGTGCGAGGCAACGGTCGACAGGCCCACCGCGGCAGCCACCGCCGACAGGGCGAGCAGCACCGGGACGCCGGCCGCGATGATCGCGCCGAACGCGACGAGCAGGATGATCAGCGTCACCGGCAGGCTGATGCTGGTGGCCTTGCCGAACGACTTGCCGAGTTCCTTGTTGACGGCCTTGGGGATCGACGCGTCGCCGACCTCCTCGACGCGCAGCTGGGGGAAGCGGCG
Organism: Jatrophihabitantaceae bacterium; assembly: GCA_036502695.1. Lineage (GTDB taxonomy): Bacteria > Actinomycetota > Actinomycetes > Mycobacteriales > Jatrophihabitantaceae > DASXRA01. Next base: position 11,203 of record DASXYE010000329.1, on the reverse strand, counting down.
CTGGGTCGCCGCGGTGGCGTCCTGCAGCGGGGTCACCCGGTCCTGCGCGGTGTCGGGGTCGCCGCGCATGGTGACGTTGACGAGGATCGCCTCGTGCGCGCCGGTGGAACGTTGGGCGGCGTCGACGTGGGCGACCTCGGGCAGCGCGCCGAGCCGCTGGCGCACGTCGGCGGCGGCCTGCGTGGCGGTGGCGTTGTCGAGCGCGCCGGACCGCGAGCTGATCAGGATGCTTTCCTTGGCCGGGTCGTCCAGGTGCGTGTCGTGCAGCCAGTGGGCGGCCTGCCCGGACTGGCCGACCGCCTGGTCGAGGTTGGTGGCCTTGCGGGTGCCGGCGGCCTGCCCGATCGCGAAGCAGGCGGCGACGAACGCCAACCACAGCGCGATCGCCCGCCAAGGATGGGTGGCACTCCACCGGGCGGCGCGCACCGTGACGCCGCGACCATGCTTGCTGTCGTACATGGGATGTCCTCCACAGGGATAGTCCGAGCTTCTCGACAACCCTCGCGGCCGACGGCGCCGCGCACATTGGAGCTGGGTCCCGAACGACTGGGGGCCTAGCACCACCACCCGCAGCGACCCGGTGCGCCAGGATGGAGGCAACCGAGACGGGAAGGTGGCGACATGGCGAACGAAGCGAGCGAGCGACTCAAGCTCGTCGGCTGGGCCGTCGTGCTCTGCGCGCTCGCCTACCTCGGCATCGTCTTGCTCGTCTTGGTGATCACCGGCCTGGCGGTCGTGCTCGTGTCGGTCGGTATCCCGCTGCTGATGTTGACCTTCCCCGCCGTACGGTCGTTCGCCGACTTCCACCGCCGGTGGGCGGGCAACGTGCTGGGCACCCCGATCCCGTCCCCGTATCGGCCGCGGCCGCCCGGCAATGCCCTGGTCCGGCTCTGGGCGACGGCGCGCGACCGGGCCACCTGGCGCGACGTGCTCTGGCTGTTCGTCAACGGAATCGCCGGTCTGGCCCTGACGTTCGTCGGCGCGTTCGAGGGCGTGCTCGGCCTGGTGTTCTGGTGGTGGCCCAAGAAGTCGGCGCTGTACCTCGACGCGAAGTTGATCAAGTGGATGCTCGCCCCCAGCGAGAAGGCCCAGCTGGCCAGCCGGGTCCGCGAGCTGGCCGAGTCCCGCGCCGAGACGGTCGACAGCCAGGCTGCAGAAATCCGTCGCATCGAGCGAGACCTGCACGACGGTGCCCAGGCCCGGCTGGTCGCGCTGGGCATGAACATCGGCATGGCGGCCGACGCCGTGGACAAGGATCCGCAGACGGCCCGGCTGTTGCTGGCCGAGGCCCAGGCCGCGAGCAGTCAGGCGCTGGCCGAACTGCGCGGGCTGGTGCGCGGCATCCTCCCACCGGTGCTGGCCGATCGGGGATTGGTCGGTGCGGTGCGGGCCCTGGCATTGGCCACTCCCCTGCCGGTTGACGTCGAGGCCGACGTACCAGGACGGCTGCTCCCGCCGGTGGAGTCCGCCGCCTACTTCGCCGTCGCCGAGGCACTGGCCAACGTGATCAAGCACAGCGGCGCGCAGCACGTGCGGGTCCAGCTGCGCCACGACGCCGGCGTCTTGCACATGACGGTCGAGGACGACGGCCGGGGCGGGGCGGTTCCCGGCGCGGGGACTGGGTTACGGGGAATCGAGCGACGGCTCGGCGCCTTCGATGGCAGGCTGAACGTGACCAGCCCGCCCGGCGGGCCCACCTTGGTGATCATGGAGCTGCCGTGCGAGTCGTCCTCGCCGAAGACCTCGCCCTCCTCCGGGACGGCCTGATCCGCCTGCTCGAGGCGAACGACTTCGACGTCGTGGAGGCCGTCGACAACGGCCCGTCCTTGCTGCGCGCGCTCACGACGCATCGCCCGGACGTTGCCGTGGTGGACGTCCGGCTGCCGCCGACGTTCACCGACGAAGGGCTGCGCGCCGCGATCGAGGCCCGCGCGGAGATTCCGGGACTGCCGGTGCTGGTGCTCTCGCAGTACGTCGAGCAGCTCTACGCCCGCGAGCTGCTGGCCGATCGCACCGGTGGGGTCGGCTACCTGCTGAAGGACCGGGTCTTCAACGTGAGCCAGTTCGTGGACGCCGTCCGGCAAGTCGCGAACGGCGGCACGGCGATGGACCCCGAGGTGATCTCGCAGCTGCTCAGCAACCGGGCCGACGACGAGCCGGTGCGGGCGCTGACGCCGCGCGAGCGCGAGGTGCTGTCGTTGATGGCCGAGGGCCGCTCGAACGCGGCGATCGCCGGCCGGCTGTTCATCACCGAGAAGGCGGTCAGCAAGCACACGAATAGCATCTTCATCCGGCTCGGGCTGCCGCAGTCCGAGGACGACAATCGGCGCGTGCTCGCGGTGTTGGCCTACCTCAATGACAGCTAGGACGCGGTCAGGGCCGCGACCAGCTCGGGCACCCGGTCCAGAACCTGGGCACTCACGACCGGGTTGTTGTAGTCCCGCGAACTGACGATCAGGCCGTCCTTGACCGTAATGACCATCAGGAAAGGCAGCGCGAAGGGCCGACCGTCGGCCAGGAGGCGGCCGTGGACCTCGAACTCCGCGACGACGACCTCGGGGTCGGTCGTCTCGTGAACGAACACGTTCTCGACGCTCGTGTACGTGCGCTCCGCGGCCCCGGCTTTGGTCTGCGCTCGCAGATCCTCGCGACCGGTCACTCGTCTGGCCGGTATCAGCGGCGGCCCGAACGGCATCTCGATCACCAGCTCGGGCGCGTAGAGATCGGCGATCTGGTCGGGCGTGTGCACAATCGCGTGCAGCAACGCCTCGACCACCTCGCGGGCGGTTCGGCTCACAGCGCCTCCTGATGAGACGGCAACGAATAGAATCGGAACGATGGCCCCGCTTAGAAAATACGGAGACAGCGCCCCGGTTGTCAACGCGCCGGGCGAGAAGCCGCTGCGCGCCGATGCCCGGCGCAACCGGCAGCTCGTCCTCGACGCCGCCCGCCAGGCGTTCGCCACCGACGGGCTGGCGGTGCCGCTCGACGACATCGCCCGCCGCGCCGGTGTCGGAGCGGGCACCGTCTACCGCCACTTCCCCACGAAAGAAGCGTTGTTCGAGGCCGTCATGGTCGAGCGGGTGCAGCGGCTGGCCGAGCACGCGCGGGCCCGTTCGCAGGAGAAGGACCCGACCGAGGCGCTGCTGGGCTTCGTCCACCACCTGATCGAGGAGGCTGCCCCCAAACGCGACCTCATCGACGCGCTGGCGCACGCCGGCGTCGACCTGCACCGGTCGCTGCGCGACATCGCTGACGAGATGCGCGAACACATCGCCGGCATGCTGACCCGCGCGCAGCAGGCGGGCGGGATCCGCCGCGACATCACGATCGCCGAGCTGATGGCGCTGCTGTCCGGGATCATCACCTCCGGCCAGGCCGATCACCGCGGCGGGCCGGCGCCGCGCATCGACCGGATCGCCGATATCGTCTGCGACGGCCTGCGTCATCGCGTTCGACCGCGGATGACAAGCTCTTGACATGACGCAGTTCCGCGACGTTGCCGCCACCGCTCTGGAGACCTACCTCGCCAGTGACCCGGTCGCGGCGACCTACCTCGGTGATCACCGCTTCGACGGCGCGCTGCCCGATCCGGGCAACGTGGCCGGCCGAGCCACGCAGGTGCGCGATCAGCTAGCCGCGCTGGACACTGCCACGACCAGCGACCAGCCCGAGCAGATCGACGCCGAGGTACTGCGGACCGTCCTGCGCGCCGAGCAGTTCGAGCTCGACGAGTTGCACGAGGCCGAGTGGAATCCGATGCTGTACAACCCGGGCAACGGCCTGCACGCCCTGCTGACCCGGGACTTCGCGCCGCTGCCCGAGCGGTTGGCCTCCCTCGCCGACCGGCTGGCCGCCGTGCCCGACTACCTCGCCCGCGGGCGGGCGCGGCTCGGCGAGATGTCGCGCATCCACGTCGATACCGCCCTGATCCAGCTGGACGGCACCCTCGCGCTGCTCGACGACGCCGTGCCGGCCGTCCTGGCCGAGGCACCGCAGCTGCGCGAGCGGATCGAGGGCGCCGCGGCCACGGCCCGAACCGCCGTCGCCGAGCACCGAGGCTGGCTGGCCGATCAGGTCGATGCGGCCCGGCGTCCGGCCCGGATCGGCGAGCGGCTGTTCGCCGACAAGCTGGCGCTGACGCTCGACACCGAGTTCGTGCCGAAGGCGCTGCTGGCCCGGGCCGAGGCCGAGCTCGACGAGTCGACCGAGCTGATCATCGCCGAGGCCGGCCGCTACGCCGGGGTCGCCCGGCCGGATGCCGCGACCGTGCGCACGGTGCTCGACGAGCTGGCGGCCGACGTGGCGAATGACGACACCATCCTCGGCCTGTGCCGCGACGCGATGGCGGCGGCGACCCGGCTCGTGCGCGACCGGGACCTGGTCACGGTGTACGACGACCCGATCGTCGTCGTGGAGATGCCGGAGATCGATCGGGGCGTGGCGGTCGCGTACTGCCGGCCGTCGGGGCCGCTCGAGCCGGCCGAGCTGCCGACCGAGTTCGCGGTGTCGCCCACCCCGGCCGACTGGACGGCCGAGCAGCAGGCGTCGTTCTACCGCGAATACAACCTGCACATGGTGCACGACCTGGCCGTCCACGAGGCAGTGCCCGGGCACGCGCTGCAGATCATGCACTCGAACCGGTACCGCGCCAGCACCCCGGTGCGAGCGGTGTGGTGGAGCGGCTCGTTCGTCGAGGGCTGGGCCGTCTACACCGAGGAACTGATGGCGCAGCACGGCTTCCGCAGCGACGTGTCGCAGCAGGCCGGATCCGCGCTGCGCATGCAGCAGCTCAAGATGCGCCTGCGCACGATCATCAACACGATCATGGACATCCGCTTCCACCACGACGACCTGGACGAGGCCGGCGCCCTGGAGCTGATGACCGGGCGCGGCTACCAGGAACAGGGCGAGGCGGCCGGCAAGTGGCGCCGCGTGCAGCTGACCGCCACCCAGTTGTGCACCTACTACGTGGGCTACAGCGAGGTGCGCGACCTGGTCGCAGACCTGCGCACCCACCAGCCCGGGTGGACGGACCGGCAGGTGCACGACGCCGTGCTGGGCGCCGGCTCGCCCCCGGCCCGGCACCTGCGCACCCTCTTGCTCACGCCATGACAAGCGACAACGGGGCGCTGGCCGCGGTTCCGGCGGCCGGGCGGCGCCGGGCGCTGCCCATGCCGGCCCACCTCAAGTTCTTCTACGGACCGATGGACTGCGGCAAGTCGACGCTCGCGCTGCAGATCGACCACAACCACGCCCGGCAGGGGCGGGCCGGGTTGCTCCTGACCCGGCACGACCGGTCCGGGCAGCCGATGATCACTACCCGGGTGGGGCTGCGGCACGACGCGGTCGAGGTGCACGACGACACCGACATCCGAGCGCTGGTCCGCGAGCAGTGGGCCACCGGCCGGCCGCTGGACTACCTGATCGTCGACGAGGCGGGTTTCCTCGCCGAGGCCCACGTCGAGCAGCTGGCCGACCTCGTGGACGACTGGCACGTGGACGTCTACTGCTTCGGGCTGGCCACCGACTTCCGCAGCCGGCTGCTACCCGGGGCGCAGCGGCTGTTCGAGCTGGCCGACGAGGTCGTGGCGATGCACGTCGAGGTGCTGTGCTGGTGCGGCCGCCCGGGGCAGCTCAACTCCCGGGTGGTGGACGGGCAGGTCGTCCGTGAGGGCGACACCGTGGTGGTCGCCGACACCGATCACGCCGCCCGGGTGCGCTACCAGGTGCTGTGCCGGTCGCACTACCGCCGCGGCGAGCTCGGCGCGGCGCATCCCGATCCGGCTCAGCTCACCCTCGACGTCTGAGCAGGTCACCGGCGACGGCCAACCCGGCCACCGCCGCGGCGGCCGCCCCGCCGGCCATGGCGTAGCCGCGCAGCCGGTCGACCCGCTGCTCGCGGGCGGCCACGGCCACGACGGCGGCGTCGGTCGCGTCGACCAGCGCGGTGGCCACCAGCGCCGGGACCCGGCCGCGGTGCGTGGCCGCGGCACCGAGCACACCCAGACCCAGGGCGGCGTCGCGCGCGGCCGCCATCCGGGCCAGCCAGGCCATCCGCGCCGCGGACGCCGAGTCGACGCCGAGCAGCCGGACCGATGCGACCGGAAACGCCAGGAATGCCGAGCCGAGGGCCACCCGGCCGACGCCCAGCAGGACGGTCAGGCTGTGCGCTCGCTGAGACTTACCCCCCTCTGCTGCAACCTTTCCGGGGGCTGGCCCGTCTACATCTATAGGACGGGCGCTCCGCTTCACGGCCGCTGGCAGGGCCAAGGTGCACTCTCCTGAGCTAGGGCCAAAGATTGGTGTCGGTTACAGCCGGTACCGGTTTGGGAATCCTGGCAAGGCGTTATTCGTTGGCTACGCGGAAGCAACATTGAGTCTTGGAGGTGCCCACTATGGCAGATCGCACCCTGCGGGGCAGTCGGATGGGCGCTGTCAGCTACGAAACCGAGTACGGCGCCGAACCGGCGCCGCGCAACCTCGCCGCGTACCAATGCGAACGCGGTCACGAGTTCACCGTCCCGTTCAGCGAAGAGGCTGAGGTACCGCCGACCTGGGAGTGCCGCCTCGACGGCACGACCGCCCAGCTCGTCGACGGTCCGGCGCCGGAGGCCAAGAAGACCAAGCCGCCGCGCACCCACTGGGACATGCTGATGGAGCGCCGTACGGTAGCCGACCTCGAGGAGGTACTGGCCGAACGACTGGACGTGCTGCGCGCCCGGCGCGGCCAGAAGTCAGCCTGACGAAGAGGTGCGCCGGCGTACGACCCGGCGCACCTGATCCGCACGGTGGCGGGCACCCCATTGGGTGACCCGCCACAGTGCTTCTCGGACGATGGCGCCGCTCATCTTGCTCTCGCCGTGCTCACGGTCGGTGAACGTGATCGGTACCTCGACCACCCGGAACCCGGACTTGGCGGCCCGCCAGGCCAGATCCACCTGGAAGCAGTAACCCTGCGACGCGACGGCCCGGTAGTCGACGGCCTCGAGCACGGCCCGGCGGTAGGCGCGGTACCCGCCGGTGGCATCGCGCAGGCCGATACCCAGCGCCACGCGGGTGTACAGGTTGCCGCACCGGGAGATCAGTTCGCGCGACTTCGGCCAGTTCAGCACCGTGCCGCCCTCGACCCAGCGCGAGCCCAGCACCAGGTCGGCGCTCTTTAGCGCGTCGAGCAGTCGCGGCAACTGCTCGGGGGCGTGCGAGCCGTCGGCGTCCATCTCGACGAGCACGTCGTAGTCGTGCTCCAGGCCCCAGTCGAATCCGGCGATGTAGGCCGCGCCCAGGCCGGCCTTCGCGGTGCGGTGCAAGACGTGCACGCGCTGGTCGGTCGCGGCACGCTCGTCGGCGACCTTCCCGGTGCCGTCGGGGCTGCCGTCGTCGACGACGAGCACGTGCCCCTCGGGCACCGCGGTCAGCGCTCGCTCGATGATCGGCTCGATGTTGTCGCGCTCGTTGTAGGTCGGGATGACGATAAGCGCGCGACCCGGATTGTCGGCCGGAGTGCGGTCGGTCACGCGGTCACCATCTCCTCGGGCTCGTCGGCGTCGTTGCCGGTCGGGTCGTCGTCGGTCGGGTCGCTGTCGGTGACCGGCTCGGACTCGCGGCGCGCGGCGCGGGCCAGCCAGATCGACCAGCCGAGCGCGAGTAGAGCGATGCCGGTGAGGACGTATTCCGGTATCGCCCCGAGCCGCGTGGCCAGCGTAGTAGCCGTCCGTAGCGGCATGGCGTCGACCAGGATTCCGGGCGTGTAAAGCGCTCCGGTGCGTTGGCGGATGCGCCCGTCCGGGCCGATCAGCGCCGACACCCCGGTGGTGGATACCTGGGCCACCGACCGGCCGTGCTCGACGGCGCGCAGCTGGCTCATGGCCAGTTGCTGGTACGCCTCGCCGGTGCGTCCGAACGTGGCGTTGTTGGTCTGGATGACCAGGAACTGGGCGCCGGCCCGGACCGACGAGCGCACCAGCTCGTCGTAGGCGACCTCGAAGCAGATCACGTCGCCGATCGGGAACGGGCCGCCCTTGAGCAGGCCGTTGCCCTTGCCGGCAACCATGTCTCGCTCGACCAGGTTGGCCTTCGAACTGATGGCGGTGGCCAGCTTGCGCAGCGGCATGTACTCGGCGAACGGCACCGGATGCCGCTTGGTGTACGTGTCCCCCGGGCCGGTGGTGGGCGACCAGAGGATGCCGACGTTGCGGTCGTGCTTGGGACCGGGGCCGTCGAGGATCGCGCCGACCAGGATCGGGACGCCGACCGCCCGCACCGCCTTGGTGATCTCGGCCGCGGCGATCGAATCGTTGTACGGGTCGACGTCGGAGGAATTCTCCGGCCACACCACCAGGCTCGGCTGGGCCACGGTACCGGCCTTGATCTCGGCGGCCAGCTTCAACGTTTCGGTGACGTGGTTGTCGAGCACCTCCCGGGCCCGGTCCTCGAAGGCGAGGCCCCGGGGCGGGACGCTGCCCTGCACGACCGCGATGGTGGTCGTGCGGCTGTCCCGGTCCGGGCCGGGCTGCACGATCAGGCCCAGCAGCAGGCTGGCCACCGGGACGGCGGCCAGCACGGCGGCGCCGAACGCGATCGGCCGCCACTCGCGGGGGCGGGCGTGCAGCAGCGCGATCGCCAATCCCCCGCCGCCCAGCGCCACGACGAACGTCACCAGCGGCGCGCCGCCGAGCGCGGCGAACCAGCGCAGCGGCGACTCGGCCTGGCTGAACGCCAGCCGGCCCCACGGGAACCCGCCGAACGGCCACCGGTCGCGGACTGCCTCTTCCAGCACCCACGACGCGCCGATCCAGGCCGGGGCGAAGGGCAGCCGCTGCACCATGGACAAGATCGCGCCCAGCCCGGCGAAGTACCCGGCCTCGGCCGCAGCGAGGATCAGCCACGGGACGGCGCCCACGTAGGTGCCGACCCAGTGGATCATCGGCACGAAACAGGCCGCCCCGTAGATCAGCCCGAGCCACGCGGCCTGCCGGGCCCGCCGGCCGTGCACGACAACGCTCAACGACGCCACGCTGGCGAACGCGAACGGCCAGATCCCGAAGCGGGGAAACGCCAGCAGTCCGAGCAGGCCGGCTCCCAGGGCGATCAACGCGGCCCACCGGGTACCGACCGGCGGCTCGGCCGGACGCAGGCCCATACGTCGAGGCATCCCGGGCAGCATCCAGCCAGTATCCCTGGTGTCCATCAGGAGCGACGAAAGTGCGGCGACACCGATACCGCCTAGCGTGAGCGCGAAGATCCAACTCACCGCAGGACGGAGACGGCATGGGCAAGCTCGTGGTCAGCGAATTCATCTCACTCAACGGGGTCATCGAGGATCCGGGCGGCGCCGAGGGCTATGCGCACGGCGGTTGGTCGTTCCGGTTCCCGGCCCCGGATTCCGACCAGTACAAGTTCGAGGAGCTGAACGCGGCCGACGTCCAGCTGCTCGGACGGGTGACCTACGACGGCTTCTCGCAGGCCTGGCCGGCGATGGAGGCCGAGACCGGCGAGTTCGGCGCGAAGATGAACGGCATGCCGAAGGTCGTGGTGTCGACCACGCTGACCGACCCGACCTGGAAGAACACCACGGTCATCTCCGCGAACGTGGCCGACGAGGTCAAGGCCCTCAAGGACCGCACCGAGGGCGACGTCCTGGTTGCCGGCAGCGCGCGGCTGGCCCAGTTCCTGCGCGAGAACGACCTGGTCGACGAGTACCGCCTGATCGTCTACCCGGTCGTGCTGGGCAGCGGCAAGCGGCTGTTCGCCGACGGGCCGGCGCCGAGCGACCTGCAACTGGTCGAGTCGCGCAACGTCGGCCCGGACGTGCTGCTGCTCGTGTACCGCCCGGCGGGCAAGGACGTGCCCTAGCATCCGGACGGGTGAGCAGCCTGCACATCGACGCGGCCGCGGCCAGCGAGATCGGCCGCCGCTACCGGGACAACTTCGACGTCGCCCACGTGAGCACGCAGCCGTTGCTGGCCGTGGTCGCCGACGGCATGGGCGATGGGCCGGGTAGCGCGATGGCGGGTCGGACCACCGTCGACATCCTGGTGGACCGGCTGGGCGTGTCATCGGGACTGGCCGACATCCGGGACGCGGTGGCCACCGCCCAGCAGCGGGTCGGCGACTACGGCCGGCAACTGGGCGGGCTGGCCGGCTGCACGCTCACCGCGCTGGTCCAGGGCGACGACGGCTTCTGGGTCGCCCAGCTCGGCGACTCGCGGCTGTACCGGCTGCGCGCGAACCTGCTCGAGCTGCTCACCGTCGATCACACGATGGCCTGGCTGGGCGTGGTACACGGCTGGTACCCGCTCGACTCGCCGCAGGCGGAGCGAGCCCGCTACCAGCTGACCCGCTACGTCGGGCATCCGGCCGCGCCGGAGCCGGATCTGCTGAGCCTGCGGCCCGAGCCCGGCGACGTCTTCCTGCTCTGCTCGGACGGGGTGGCCGAGCAGGTCTCCTATGCCGCCATCCTTGAGATCCTGCGCGACGTGGCCGATCCGCAGACCGCGGCGCGTGACCTCGTCGAGGCGGCCAATGCCGCGGGCGGGCACGACAACGCGACGGCCGTGGTCGTCACCGTCTCCTAGCCGCCGGTCAGCGGCCGGGCCGACTAGATCGCGAAGATCGTCTCGCCGCGGACGACGGTGCGCAGGCAGGTGGGCAGCTCGGCGCCGGGCGACACGTCCGGCAGCCCGGTGTCCTCGTCGACCGGGCCGGCCGACCACACCGCGAACGTGGCTGGAGCGCCGGTCACCAGCTCGCCGCCGTCGCGACGGGCCGCCCGCCAGCCGCCGACGGTGTGCGCGGCGAACGCCGCCGCGGGACTGATCGACGCCTCGGGCGCGTGGTGGTGGGCCGCCGCCCGGATCGCGCCCCACGGATCGAGCGGGGTCACCGGGACGTCCGAGCCGAAGGCCAGCGCCGAGCCGGCCCAAGTCAGGTCGGCGAACCGGTTCGTACCCAGCGATCGCTCGATGCCCAGCCGCTCGGCGTACAGGCCGTGCTCACCGCCCCAGAGCGCGTCGAAGGCCGGCTGCATCGACACGATCAGGCCGGTGGCCGCCAATCGTTCCGGCGACCCGACCCGTTCGGCGTGCTCGACCCGATGGCCCGTTCCGGCGCCGGGGCCCAGCCGCTCGAAGGCGGTCACGACGGCGTCGACCGCGGCGTCGCCGATGGCGTGGAATCCGGCCTGCAGCCCGGCGTCGACGCA
>DASXYE010000328.1:0-3450 GCA_036502695.1 Jatrophihabitantaceae bacterium | reverse complement strand
CTTGACTTCGAGCGGCTGCGCGAGCTGCGTGCCCATCGCCCGGCGGCCATCGCCGAGGTGGCGGCGGCCCGCACCCGGCGCCCCTTGCTCGACCACGACGGGCGGCTGATGATCGTCGCGGCCGACCATCCGGCCCGCGGTGCACTCGGCGTGCGCGACATCGCCGACGCGATGGCCGACCGCTACGACCTGCTGCGCCGCCTGGTGATCACCCTGCAGCGGCCCGGCGTCGACGGGGTGCTCGGCACGCCGGACATCATCGAGGACCTGCTGCTGCTCGGCGCCCTCGACGGCAAGGTCGTGATCGGCTCGATGAACCGGGGCGGTCTGCAGGGCGCGACGTTCGAACTCGACGACCGGTTCACCAGCTACGACAGCCCGACCATCGCGGCGATGGGCCTGGACGGCGGCAAGATGCTCGCCCGCATCGACCTGAACGATCCGGGATCGGTGGCCACGCTCGAGTCGTGCGGCCGAGCCATCACCGAGCTGGCGAGCCACGGCCTGATGGCGATCGTCGAGCCGTTCCTGGCGCACCGGGTGAACGATCGGGTCGTCAACGACCTGTCGGCGCCGGCCGTGCGCAAGTCGGTCACCGTGGTCAGCGGTCTGGGCGCCACGAGTGCCTACACCTGGCTCAAGCTGCCCGTCGTCGACGACATGGAGCTCGTCATGTCCGCGACGACGTTGCCCACGCTGCTGCTCGGCGGCGATCCGTCGGGCGATCCCGACCAGACGTACGCGCAGTGGAAGCGGGCGCTCGACGTCCCCGGCGTGCGTGGCCTCGTCGTCGGGCGGGCGCTGCTGTACCCGTCCGACGGCGATGTCGCCGGAGCCGTCGATGCCGCCGTGTCCCTGGTCCGGAGCGTCGCATGAGCCCGTACCACCTGCGATCCGTCGAGACGATCACCCCGGAGAGCGCCGGCTGGGGCTTCTCGGGGCTGCGCATCGTCACGTTGGAACCCGGCGGCACGTACCGCGCCGGCACCAGCGACGACGAGGTCGTGGTGCTGCCACTGTCCGGCGGATGTGCCGTCGAGGCCGGCGACGACGGCGCGACGCTGACCGGCCGGCGCAGCGTGTTCGACGGGCCCAGCGACTGCGCGTACATACCGCGGAGTACGGAACTGGCCATCACGTCACCCGGTGGTGGCCGGTTCGCGCTGGCCACCGCGCGGGCCCGCCGGCAGCTGCCGTTCCGGTACGTCGCCGCGTCCGAGGTGCCCGTCGAGCTGCGCGGGGCCGGCGCGTGCAGTCGGCAGGTGAACAACTTCGCGACGCCCGACGTCCTCGACGCCGACCGGCTCATCGCCTGCGAAGTCCTTACGCCATCGGGCAATTGGTCGTCCTACCCGCCGCACAAGCACGACGAGGACCGGCCCGGCCAGGAATCGCAGCTGGAAGAGATCTACTACTTCGAGATCGCCGGCGACGGTATGGCCTACCAGCGGGTGTACGGGCCGGACATCGACGTGCTGGCCGAGGTCCGCACCGGCGATGCCGTGCTGATCCCGCACGGTTGGCACGGCCCGTCGATGGCGGTGCCCGGCTACGACCTGTACTACCTGAACGTGATGGCCGGCCCCGGCGCCCGCCAGTGGCTGATCTGCGACGACCCGGCGCACACCTGGATCCGCGGTACATGGGCCGACCAGCCCGTCGACCCCCGCCTGCCGATGACGGAGGCACCAGCATGAAACTCACCGTGGGGCAGGCGATCGTCCGGTTCCTGGCCGCCCAGCGCAGTGAACGCGACGGCGTCGAGCACAAGCTGGTCGAGGGCTGCTTCGGCATCTTCGGGCACGGCAACGTCGCGGGAATCGGCCAGGCGCTGCTCGAAGCCGAACTGGCCGACCCGACAGCACTGCCCTACTACCAGGCCCGCAACGAACAGGGCATGGTGCACGCGGCGAGTGCGTTCGCACGGATGCGCAACCGCCTGTCGCTGCTGGCGTGCACGTCGTCCATCGGCCCGGGGGCCACCAATATGGTCACCGGGGCCGCACTCGCCACGATCAACCGGCTGCCTGTACTTCTACTGCCCGGCGACGTGTTCGCCACCCGCGTGGCCGACCCGGTGCTGCAACAACTCGAAGACCCAAGACACGGAGACGTCAGCGTCAACGACGCATTCCGCCCGGTGTCGCGGTACTTCGATCGGATCTGGCGGCCCGAGCAACTGCCGGCGGCGCTGCTGAACGCGATGCGGGTGCTGACCGATCCGGCCGAGACGGGCGCCGTCACGCTGGCGCTGCCGCAGGACGTCCAGGCCGAGGCATTCGACTGGCCGGACGCCCTGTTCGCGCCGCGCACCTGGCACGTCCCGAGACAGACGCCCGAACCGGCCGCGCTGCACCGCGCCGTCGCCGCGATCCGGGCCGCCCAGCGCCCGCTCATCGTCGCCGGCGGCGGGGTGATCTACGCCGAGGCGAGCGACGCCTTGCGACTGTTCGCCGAGGCCACCGGGATCCCGGTCGCGGAAACCCAGGCCGGCAAAGGGTCTTTGCCGTACGACCATCCGCTGGCGGTCGGCGCGATCGGCGCCACCGGCACGACCGCCGCCAACGCCCTGGCGCGCGACGCCGACCTCGTCCTCGGCATCGGCACCCGGTACAGCGACTTCACCACGGCGTCGCGCACCGCGTTCCCGCAAGCCCGGTTCGTCAACGTGAACGTCGCCGCGTTCGACTCGGCCAAGCACGCCGGCCTCGCCGTGACCGCCGATGCCCGCTCCGCCCTAGCCGCGCTCACCGGAGCGCTCAACGGCTGGACGACCGAGGCCGCCTACCGCGACGAGGCCGCCGATCGGGCGCGCCGGTGGGACGCCACCGTCGAGAGTGCCTACCACCTCGACAACGCGCCCCTGCCCGCGCAATCCGAGATCATCGGCGCCGTCAACGACCTCAGCGCGCCGACCGACGTGGTCGTCTGCGCGGCCGGCAGCATGCCGGGCGACCTGCACAAGCTCTGGCGCACGCGCGACCCGAAGGGCTACCACGTCGAGTACGGCTACTCTTGCATGGGCTACGAGATCGCCGGCGGGCTCGGCGCGAAGCTGGCCGCCCCGGACCGGGACGTGTTCGTCATGGTCGGCGACGGCTCGTACCTGATGATGGCCCAGGAGCTGGTCACCGCCGTGCAGGAGGGCATCAAGCTCATCGTGGTGCTGGTCGACAACCACGGCTTCGCCTCGATCGGGCGGCTGTCCGAGGGACTCGGCTCGCAGCGGTTCGGCACGGCCTACCGCTACCGCGGCGGGGACGGCCGGCTCGACGGCGACGTCCTGGGCACCGATCTCGCCGCCAACGCCGAGAGCCTCGGCGCAGACGTCTTGCGCACCCGCACGATCGACGAGTTCCGGGTGGCGCTGATCAAGGCCAAGGCGGCCGACCGTACGACCGTCGTGTACATCGAGGCCGACCCGATCGTCGACGCGCCGAGCAGCGAGTC
>DASXYE010000327.1:0-7516 GCA_036502695.1 Jatrophihabitantaceae bacterium | reverse complement strand
CAAGGACACGCCGACGAGCAAGACTAATCCGCCGTACAGCAACGCCATTCGGATGCGAAGCGTCGGGCGGAGAAACCTCACTGCAGAGATCCGGCCTCCTCAGCGGCCGGCGCCAGTGCGGACGGGTCGATCCGGTACCCGGAACCGACCACGGTGTCGATGATCGGCGGCTCGCCCAGCTTGCGGCGCAGCGTCATCATCGTGACTCGCACGGTGGTGGTGAACGGGTCGGCGTTCTCGTCCCACACCCGGTCCAGCAGCTCCTCGCTGCTCACCACGGCGCCGTGCGCCATCATCAGCGTCTCGAGGACGCCGAACTCCTTGCGGGTGAGGTCGATCATCTCCCCGCCGCGAGCGACCGTACGGCGGGCCGAGTCGAGCTCGATGTCGCCGGCGGTGAGCACGGGCGGGGCGGCCGGCGTGGTGCGCCGGCCGAGAGCGCGCACCCGAGCGACCAGCTCGGCGAACGCGAACGGCTTGGCCAGGTAGTCGTCGGCGCCCAGGGCCAGGCCGGACACCTTGTCCTCGACCGTGCCGCTGGCCGTCAGCATCATCACGCGGGTAAGCAGACCTTCGTCGGACAGCCGGCGGCAGATGTCGTCGCCCGAGATACCGGGCAGGTCCCGGTCGAGAACGATCACGTCATAGCGAGTCATGGCCGCCTTGCGGTAGCCGTCGTCACCATCGAAGGCGACGTCGACCGCCATTCCCTCGCGGCGTAGGCCACGCGCAACGGCCTCCGCCAACTGCATTTCGTCCTCCACGACGAGAACACGCATCCGTCTTGCCTCCAGCTAGTACGGGGGATCTGGATCAGTCACCGGCAATCTCGTTGGCGCGACGTTCGGATGCCGACTCGACATCCGCGTCGCCCGAGGAGTCACCACCTCGTTGAACGAGCGCGGACCACTCAACGATGCGCCTTCCGACATCTTGGACGGTCAGCCCCACCGCCACCCGGACGTCGGCGACCTTGCCGTGATCCGGAAACACCACCGGAACACCGATTTCACGCGTAGGCGTATCGACTCCGGCAGCGCGCAGCGCCTGGGCTACGCGCGACCCTACACCGCCCGAAACCACCCCATCCTCGACGGTAACCACCAAACCGGCCGCTCGGCCCAGCTCGATGATCGCCGGGGGCACCGGCTGCACCCAGCGCGGGTCGACCACCCGCACCGTGTAGCCGGCTTGCCGGACGGCCTCGGCGGCGTCCAGCACGTCCGCGGCCACCGCACCGACGGCGACCACGAGCACGTCCACGTCGGCGTCGGGCGCCGGCTCGGCGAGCACGTCCACCCCGTCGAGGTGGCGCACCGCCGGCACGTCCTCGACCAGCGGCGTCTTCGGGAAGCGCACCACGGTCGGACCCTCGGCCCAGTCGGTCGCCTCGGCCAGCTCGGCCCGCAGCGTCGCCTCGTCGCGCGGCGCGGCGATGCGCAGCCCCGGGACGACGCCCAGGATCGACATGTCCCACATGCCGTTGTGGCTCGGCCCGTCGTCGCCGGTGAGGCCGGCCCGGTCCAGCACGAACGTGACCGGCAGGCGGTGCAGCGCGACGTCCATCAGCAGCTGGTCGAACGCGCGGTTCAGGAACGTGGCGTAGAGCGCGACGATCGGGTGCATGCCTCCGGACGCGAGCCCGGCCGCCGACGTGACCGCATGCTGCTCGGCGATGCCCACGTCGTAGAACCGCTCGGGGAACTTCCGCGAGAAGGCGCCCAGCCCGGTCGGCTCGCACATCGCTGCGGTGATCGCCACGATGTCGTCCCGCTCGGCGCCGAGGCGCAGCGCCTCCTCGGAGAACACCGAGGTCCACGTCCGGGCCGCGCGCGGCAGCGACTGGCCGGTCTCGGGGTCGAGCGCGCGCCACTGGTGCAGCTGGTCCTGGTCGTCGTTCTCGGCCGGCGCGTAGCCGTAGCCCTTGCGGGTGACCGCGTGCACGATGACCGGACCGTCGAAGCGGCGGGCCAGCCCGAGCGCGTGCTCGAGCGAGGGCAGGTCGTGCCCGTCGACCGGGCCGAGGTACTTCAGCCCCAGGTCCTCGAACATCCCTTGTGGCGCAAGCAGATCCTTGATGCCGCGCTTCATGCCGTGCAAGGCGTCGTAGATCGGCGCGCCGACCACCGGCACGCGGGGCAGCCGGTGCTTGATCGTGCCGAGCATCTTCTCGTAGCCCGGACGCAGCCGCAGGCCGGCCAGGTGATCGGCCAGCCCGCCGATCGTCGGGTCGTAGCTGCGGCCGTTGTCGTTGATCACCACGACGACCGGACGGTCGGAGGCGGCGATGTTGTTCAGAGCCTCCCAGCACATGCCGCCGGTCAGCGCGCCGTCGCCGACCACGGCCACCACCGGGCGGCGATCACCGCGCACGTCGAACGCCTTGGCCAGCCCGTCCGCGTAGGACAGCGCGGTCGACGCGTGCGAGTTCTCGATCCAGTCGTGCGGGCTCTCGGCCCGGCTCGGGTAACCGGAGATCCCGCCGGTCTGGCGCAGGGTGGACATCTGCTCGGCCCGGCCGGTCAGGATCTTGTGGACGTAGGCCTGGTGGCCCACGTCGAACAGGATCGGCTCGGTCGGCGAATCGAAGACCCGGTGCAGCGCGATGGTCAGCTCGACGGCGCCGAGGTTCGGACCGAGGTGCCCGGTACGCAACCGCATGACCTCGTTGACGAGCAGGTCGCGGATCTCGGCGGCCAGCAGCACCAGTTCGTCGTGGGACAGAGCACGCAGATCGGTCGGCGAACCGACCCGAGGCAAGACACGACTCATAGCCGCAAAGACTAGTCGCGGACGAGCAGCGCGACGCATTCGACGTGCTGTGTCATGGGGAACGCGTCGAACGCCCGCAGCGATGCCAGGCGCCAGCCGGCGTCCACCGCGGTGCGGACGTCGCGGGCCAGCGCCGCCGGGTCGCACGCGACGTAGCCGATCGCTCGCCGGGCGTGCTCCCCGATCGCGGCCATGACGTCGCGTCCGGCGCCGGATCGGGGCGGGTCGAGCACGATCACGTCCGCGTCGACGACGGCATCCGGCGTCACCCGTCCGGCTTCGACGCGCGCCTGGGGCAGGCCGGCCAGGTTCGCCGCCGCGTCGGCCACCGCCGACCGCGACAGCTCGACGCCGACCACCGAACCGGTCACGCCCACCGCCTCGGCCAGCAGCGCGGTGAACAACCCGGCGCCGGCGTACAGGTCCAGCACCCGCTCCCCCGGCTGCACAACCACCACGTCGAGCAGGGCTGCAGCGAACGTCGACGCCGCCTCCGGGTGCACCTGCCAGAACCCCGCGGCGTCCACCTCGAAGGGGTGGCCGGCCACCTCGTGCCGCACCCGCGCCGGGCCGTCCAGCACCCGGACGCGGTCGGGCGGACGCCGGCCCCGCGCCTGCCGTCCCGGCCCGGGTGAGCGGCCCAGCACCGTCACCGTGCCGTCGTCGCCACGGACCAGCTCGACGCCCGTGACGCCAGGGGGCGCCGGCGGGGCCGCCGCGACCTCGGGCGCACCGAGCAGGCACGACCCGAGCGGCTCGATCTCGTGCGAGCGGTGCCGTCGCAGCCCGACCGTGCCGTCCGCACCGACGGCGTACTGCACGCGCGTACGCCAGCCCAGCAGACCGCCGGGCAACTCCTCGACGTCCACCGCGACGTCGAGGCCGGCGAGCCGGGCGAACTGCTCGCGCACGATCGCCGCCTTCAGCGCCCGCTGGGCCGGTCCGGACGCGTGCTGCCAGTCGCAGCCCCCGCACCGCCCCGGTCCGGCATGCGGGCACGGCGGCGCGACCCGGTCCGGCGATGGCGTCAGGACCTCGACGGCGTCGGCCCGCGCGAACGATCCACTCGCCTCGGTGACTCGCGCCCGCACCAGCTCGCCAGGTAGCGCGTGCCGCACGAACACCACCCGGCCGTCGACGTCGCGAGCCACGCAATGCCCGCCGTGCGCCGGCGCGCCGACCCGCAGCTCGAGCAGCTCAGGCACGCGGTTGCGCCGGCGCCGGTTCGTCGGGCGACTCCGTCGGAGTCTCCGGCTCGGTCGGCGATCCCGCAGCCGGCGACCCCGCGGGCTTCCCGGGTCGGAACGGCGCCTCCACGGGCGGCTCGGCGTCGGCCCGCACCTGCGACGACGCCAGCTGCCACGGCACGCTGGTCACCATCACGCCGGGCTGGAAGAGCAGCCGGCCCTTCAGACGCAGCGCGGACTGGTTGTGCAGCAGGTGCTCCCACCAGTGACCGACCACGTACTCCGGGATGAACACGCTCACGACGTCGCCGGGCCGGTCCTGGCGCAACTGGCGGATGTACTCGATGACCGGGTTGGTCACCTCGCGGTACGGCGATTCCAGCACGGTGAGCCCGATGGGCAGGTTGAGCCGCTCCCACTCGGCGAGCAGCCCCCGCGTCTCGGCGTCGTCGACGTTGACGGTCAAGGCGGTGAGCGTGTCGGGGCGAGTGGCCTTGGCGTAGGCCAGCGCGCGCATCGTCGGCTTGTGCAGCTTGGACACGAGCACCACGACGTGGTTGCGCGCCGGCAGCATCAGCCCCCGGCCCTCGGTCTGCAGCTCCTCGGACACGTGCGTGTAGTGCTTGTTGATGCCGCGCATCACCGCGTACAGGATCGGCATGGCGATGATCACCAGGTAGGCGCCGTGGGTGAACTTGGTGATCACGACGATCACCAGCACCAGCCCGGACAGGCTGCCGCCGAACGCGTTGATCATCCGCGACCGCATCATCCGTTTGCGTTCGACCGGATCTCGTTCCGTCCGTAACGCGCGGTTCCAGTGCCGAACCATGCCGGTCTGGCCCAGCGTGAACGACGTGAACACGCCGACGATGTAGAGCTGGATCAGCCGGGTGACGTCCGCCTTGTAGATGAAGATCAGCAGTCCGGCCACGACGGCCAGCGCCGCGATGCCGTTGCTGTAGGCGAGCCGATCGCCTCGGGTGTACAGCTGGCGGGGCAGGTTCTTGTCCTGGGCCAGGATGGCGCCCAGCAGCGGGAAGCCGTTGAACGCGGTGTTGGCCGCCAGCACCAGGATCAGCGCCGTGGTGGCCTGCACGTAGAAGAACCCGACAGAGTGCGGACCGCCGAACACCGCCGACGCGACCTGGGCGATCACCGTGCGCTGCGGGCGGTGCTGGCAGTCGGCGAACCCGGACAGGTCGCAGGCACTGGCCGTGACCCGCACCTTGGTGATCAGCGCCAGCGCGGTGATGCCGGCGAACATCGACGTCGCGATGGCGCCCATCGCCGCCAGGGTGATCTGGGCGTTGCGCGCCTTGGGCGGCTTGAACGCGGGCACGCCGTTGGCGATCGCCTCGACGCCCGTCAGCGCCGTACAGCCCGACGAGAACGCGCGCAGCGTCAAGAAGCACAGCGCGAGGAAGCCGAGCGAGCCGTAGCCGTGATGCACCGTCACGCCGTAATGCGCGCTCTCGGCCCGGGGGGCGTCGCCGACGATCACCCGGAACAGGCCGGTCGCGATCATGACGAAGACCCCGGTGGCGAACAGGTAGGTCGGCGTCGCGAACGCCAACCCCGCCTCGCGCAGGCCGCGCATGTTCACCGCCGCGAGCAACACGACGAACCCGAGCGCCATCTGGACGCGATGCTCGTGCAGCGACGGCGCCGCCGAGATGATGTTGTCGACGCCGGAGGACACCGACACGGCCACGGTCATCACGTAGTCGACGAGCAGCGCGCTGGCCACGACCACGCCGGCCGCCCGGCCGATGTTCTTCGTCGCGACCTCGTAGTCACCGCCACCGGTCGGGTAGGCCCGCACCAGCTGCCGGTAGGACGCGACCACGGCGATCATCAACACGATCACCGCCACGGCGATCCACGGCGCGAGGTACAGGAACGCCGTGCCGCCGATGGTGAGCACGAGCAGGATCTCCTGCGTCGCGTACGCCACGGACGACAGCGCGTCGCTGGCGAAGATCGGCAGCGCCAGCCGTTTCGGCAACAGGGAGTGGCCGGCCCGGTCGGAGCGCACCGGGTTGCCGATGATGAGCCGCTTGGCGACTCGGGTGACGACGCTCACGCGCTCAACCTATCCGGCTGTCCTTATCCGGCCCGAATCGATCCGCGCGGGCCCGCCACAGAACAGCGGGCCGCACGCGGACCGAGCGCAAGCTCCCTCCGGTCGCGCGCGGCCGGGCTCTTCGCGCGAGCGCACTCAACCTCATCCGCCGGATTCGGCTCCGGTCTCGCCCCACTCGCAAGCTCGGGGGCAATCCCGGATCCGAGCCTCCGCTGACGCTCCGGCCCGCATAGCGGCCGGCGGGCTCTTCACGCGAGCGCTCATCGCGCGTGTAGCGTCGCGGGCCGGGAACGCGCCGACGAGAGGGCCACCGTGCACGTCGTGATCATGGGGTGTGGCCGCGTGGGCTCTTCGCTGGCCCACCAGCTGGAAAAACGCGACCACAGCGTCGCCGTGATCGACATGAATCCGTCGGCGTTTCGCCGGCTCGGCGAGCACTTCCGGGGCACGACCGTGACCGGGCTGGGCTTCGATCGCGACACCCTGCTGGCGGCCAAGATCGAGGATGCCGACGCGTTCGCGGCGGTCAGCAGCGGCGACAACTCCAACATCATCGCCGCGCGGGTGGCCCGCGAAACCTTCAACGTGCAGAAGGTGATCGCCCGCATCTACGACGCGAAGCGGGCCGAGGTGTACGAGCGGCTCGGCATCCCGACGATCGCCACCGTGCCTTGGACGGCGAACCGGCTGCTCAAGGCGGTGCTGGGCGACTCGACCGACGAGGTGTGGCGCGATCCGTCCGGCGCGGTCGCCCTGCTCCGGGTGACCCCGGACGAGGGCTGGATCGGCCACCTCGTGCGCGACTTCGAGACGGCTACGGGCGGGCGGGTCGCGATGATTACCCGCTTCGGCATCGGCGAACTGCCGACTGCGTCCACAATGGTGCAAGACGGCGACGTGCTGCACGTCCTGGTGGAGGACGCGCACGCACAGGTCCTGCGCGACGTCGCCGCGCAGGCGCCGGAAGGAGCGCACTGATGAAGGTCGCCATTGCCGGGGCGGGTGCAGTGGGCCGCTCCATCGCGCGAGAACTCGTCGGCAACGGCCACGAGGTGCTGCTGATCGACAAGGACCCGACCAAGGTCGATCCGCGCCGGATCGACGGCGCTCAGTGGCTGCTGGCCGATGCGTGCGAGGTCGAGAACCTGCAGAACGCCAAGCTCGAGGAGTACGAGGTCGTCGTCGGCGCCACGGGCGACGACAAGGTCAACCTCGTCATCTCGCTGCTGGCCAAGACGGAGTTCTCGGTGCGCCGCGTGGTGGCCCGCATCAACCACCCGTCCAACGAGTGGCTGTTCACCGAGGCATGGGGCGTAGACGTCGCGGTGTCGACGCCGCGCGTGCTGGCCGCCCTGGTCGAGGAGGCCGTCGAGGTCGGCGACATCGTCCGGCTCTTCACGTTCCGGCAGGGCCAGGCGAATCTCGTCGAGGTGACGTTGCCGCCGGGCGCGCCGTGCGCGGGGTTGCCGGT
>DASXYE010000326.1:0-8663 GCA_036502695.1 Jatrophihabitantaceae bacterium | reverse complement strand
CCCCGGCAACCGCCGGGGCGACCGGTGCGACGAGCACGCCCAGGCCGGCGACCCCGGCGACGGCGCGCAGCACGACGGCCGGCAAGACCCGGCCGGCGACTCGCCGGGCCAACCCACCGACGCGTCCCGGCAGGGCGGCCGCGGCGATCGCGCCGAGACCGACGGCCAGCCACACCGCCACGCACCACAACGCCGCCAGCGCGAGGGTGAGCGCCGCCTGATCGGCGCCGACCCGATCCAGCCAGCGGTGCGGCGCCGTGACGTCGCGCGCGAGCTGCGCCCAGTCCGGCCGCAATGCCACCACCGCGATCCCGTCGACGATGCCCAGCACTGCGGACCGGATCAACCGCTTGCTGTTGCTCATTGCTCGTATCCTTCGTTTGCGTTCATTTGCTTTTATAAGACGTCGTTAGCGGCTGGTCAAGTCGAATGGTCTAATGGGCATCGGCACGGACATCGGCCAGTGAGCGGAGGCGGCATGCGCTGGGACGGGTTGTTCGCCGACCTCGAGGCCAGGCCGAGGCCCTCGAGGTCGCCGAGCGGGCGGCCGAGATCGACGAGCGGGCGCGGCTCGAGATCGGCCGGATCCGGCTGCTCGACCGGCTGCGCCCCGCGGTCGGCCTGCCCGTGCGGCTGCGCTGCCGCGGCGCGGTCACCGTTGCCGGACCGCTGCGCCGGGTCGGGCCGGACTGGCTGCTCGTCGACGAGGGCGGCGAGCGCGAGGCGCTCGTGGTGCTGGCGGCGGTGCTGAGCGCGTCGGGGCTGGCCCGGCTGGCCGGAGTGCCCGACAGCGAGGGCGTCGTCGAGTCGCGGCTCGGGCTACGTCACGCGCTGCGCGGGATCGCCCGGGACCGTTCAGCGGTGCGGATCACCGATCAGTCCGGTGCCACAGTGGACGGCACCGTCGACCGGCTGGGTGCGGATTACGTCGAAGTCGCCGAGCATGCGGCTGGCGAGCTGCGCCGGCGCGCCGACGTGCGGGACGTCCTCGTGCTGCCGCTCGCGGCGCTCGCCGTCGTGCGCCGCACCGGCGGCTGACTAGGCTTCGTCGGCCTCGGCGAACGGATGGTCGGAGACGAACTGCTTCGTCTGGTCGTACATCCGGGAGATGTAGCTCTCCAGCTTCTCCCGCTCGACGCGCCACTGGCCGCGGCCGCCGATCTTGATCGCTTCCAGCTCACCGCTGCGCACCAACGCATACGTCTGGGACGCCGAGATGTTGAGCACGTCCGCGACGTCGGCGAGCGTCAGGAAGCGATCGCTGGGCATCTGCTGCGTTCCTTTCGAAGGACCGGACTTGCGTGGAGTCACGGCCAGTATCGCGCGCTTGGCACCGCTCGGCGGGCATTGTCCACAGCATCGTCCGCCTGGGCTTATCCACAGGCCGCCATGGTGACGCTCGGGCGTCGAGTACGCTCTGCGCGTGCTCACCCAATTCGGGGCATTGCGGTAGCCACATGACAACCCCGCTATCGCCGTCGCCGCGTCGCGTCCGCACCCCGAACTGGCTCGATCTGCGCCTAGTGGCCGGTGTGTTCCTGGTGCTCGTGGCGGTGGCCGTCGGCGGGCTCGTGGTGGCCAACGCCGGCAAGACGCGCCGGGTCTGGGCGGTCACGCACGACGTCGCGGCTGGCACGACGCTGACCACGGCCGACGTGGCACCGGCGCGGATCCGGATGACTCATGCAGCCACGCTGTACATCCCGGCCGACTCGGATCCCGGCCACGTCGTCGGGCAGAAGGTCAATCGCAACCTGACCTCCGGCGAGCTGTTGCCGCGCTCCGCGCTCACCAGCACGGACGCCACGGTGACGATGACGGTGCCGCTGTCCAGCGACCAGGCGCCCAAGATCACGCGCGGGCAGAAGATCACCCTGTGGGTGTCGACGAAGTCCAGCCGTTGCCAGGCCCAGGTCGTCGTCGGCGCCGCCCTCGTGCAGGAAGTCGAATCGGCCGGTGGCGGCTCGTTCGGCACGAGCAGCGCGGAGAACATCGTCGTACGGCTGAGCCCGGCCGACGCGCGGCAGGTGGTGGCCGTCCTCGATCTCGACGATGCGGTGGTGCGGGCCGGCGCGCTCAGCAATCCGGACCAGGCCCCGCCGGCTGACCACCTGGACGGATGCGGAGTCGGGTCGTGAAGCTGCCGATCCTGACCGCCGCCGAAGGTGCCTCCTGGGAAGCGGGGCTGCTCGTAGCGCTCGAGCGCGGTGACCACGGTGTCGTCGTCGCGCGCCGGTGCGTGGACATCGTCGACCTGCTGGCCGTCGCCACCGCGGGCCAGGCGAAGGCCGCGCTGGTGGCCAGCGGGCTGCGCCGGCTCGACGCGGATGCCGTCGATCGGCTCAACGCCGCCGGGGTGGTGCCGGTCGGTGTGGTGCGCCGGGGCGATACCGGCGCCGAGGACCGGCTGCGCGCCATGGGCATCACCTACCTCGTGCCGGACGACGCCGAGCCAGACATCGTCGGATCGGTGATCGCCGAGGCCGTAGCGGTCGCCGACGGCGCGACGATGCGGCTGAGCCGGACGTTCGGTGATCCGGCGGCAGCCACCTCGCGGGTGATCCCGCCGACCGGCGGCACGCCCAGCCTGCCCCCGTCGACCCGCCGCGGCTCGGTCGTGGCGGTGTGGGGGCCGACCGGTGCCCCGGGACGGACCACCGTTGCGGTGACGCTGGCCGACGAGCTGGCCCGGCTGGGCTGCGGCACGCTGCTCGTCGACGCCGACGTGTACGGCGGGGTGATCGCCGCCGTGCTCGGGCTGCTCGACGAATCGCCGGGCCTGGCCGCCGCGTGCCGGCAGGCGTCGTCCACCCGGCTGGACGCCGGGGCGCTCGCCGGGCTGTGCTGGCAGCTCGCGCCGACGTTGCGGGTGCTGACCGGCATCCCGCGGGCCGAGCGCTGGCCGGAACTGCGCGCCAGCGCGATCGCGCCGGTAATGGGCGCCGCCCGCTCGCTGGCCGACTTCACCGTCCTCGACTGCGGTTTCGGGCTGGAGTCCGACGAGGAGCTGTCCTACGACACGCTGGCGCCGCGGCGCAACGGCGCCACCTTGGCCATCCTGGACGCGGCCGACGTGGTCCTGGCCGTCGGCGCCGCCGACCCGATCGGACTGCAGCGGCTGGTGCGCGGGCTGGCTGAGCTGCGCGACGCCGAGGTGGCCGCGCCGATCTGGGTGGTGCTGAACAAGGTGCGCCGCGGCGTCGTCCCGGGCGATCCACGCGCTGAGCTGACCGCGGCCCTGGACCGGTTCGCCGGGCGACAGCCCGCGGCGCTGCTGCCCTACGACGCCGATTCGCTGGACACCGCCCTGGCCGTGGGCAAGACACTCGGCGAGGTGCGGCCGGGCAGCGCCCTGCGGCAGAGCACCGTCGAGCTGGCCGCGGCGCTGGCCGGACTGCCGCAAACCCGCCGAAAGCGCCGGGCCTGAGGCCGTCGCCGGGCCGGTGACCATGGGGTTCCCGGACGGGAATCGATCAAGCACGGTGAGTGCTCAGGTAGGACAACTGCGATAGCGCCGTGTCACGATGCATGACCGGAACGGGGCAGCGCGCCACAATGGCAACAGAACGTGCTAACGAGGAGCCTCACTCGATGACCGATCGACTCTCGGCGCTGGACGTGTCGTTCCTGTACCTCGAGGGACGCACGACGCCCATGCACGTCGGTGGGCTGGCGATCTTCGCTGCGCCCGAGGGCGGCTTCGACTACGAGCGGCTCGTCGAGCTGATCGAGGATCGGATCAGCCTGGTGCCGCGCTACCGGCAGAAGGTGCGCTACGTGCCGGGGCACATCGCCAACCCCGTGTGGGTGGACGACTCCGACTTCGACATCACCTACCACGTCCGCCGCTCGGCGCTGCCCCGTCCCGGCTCGGACGAGCAGCTGCGCGAGTTCTGCGCGCGCATCCAGTCCCGGCCGCTCGACCGCAACCGGCCGTTGTGGGAGATGTACCTGGTCGAGGGCCTCGAGGGCGGCCGGTTCGCGATCATCACCAAGACGCATCACGCCATGGTCGACGGCATCAGCGCGATCGACATCGGTCAGGTCATCCTCGACACGTCGCCGGACCCGCGCGAGGTGCCCGACGATCTGTGGATGCCGGCGCCCGAGCCTTCGTCGACTTCGCTGGTCACGGGCGCCGTGACCGAGCTGGTGCAGCGACCCAGCGCGCTGCTCGACACCGTACGCCTGGGTATGGCCGACGTGCGTACCGTCACCGGTCGGGTGCTCGACGCGGTGGGTGGCATGGCCTCCGCGGTGCGGGCGGCCGTGCGTCCGGCGCCGTCGTCGCCGTTGAACGTGCCGATCGGTGAGCAGCGTCGTTACGGCGTGGCCCGCACGTCTCTGGACGACTACAAGCTGGTGCGCAAGCAGCACGGCGGCACGATCAACGACGTCGTGCTGACCACGGTGGCCGGTGCGCTGCGCGGGTGGTTGCTGTTCCGGGGGGAGGCGGTGACTCCGGCGACAACCGTGCGCGCGATGGTGCCGGTGTCGGTGCGTTCAGGCGATTCGGAGGGCGTGCTGGGCAACCATGTGTCGGCGCTGCTCGTCGACCTGCCGGTGGGTGAGCCCAGCCCGTTGATGCGGCTGTCGCAGGTCAGCTATGCGATGAAGGGCCACAAGGAATCGGGCCAGTCGGTGGGGGCGGATGCGCTGGTGGCGCTGTCCGGGTTCGCGCCGCCCACGCTGCACGCCATGGGCGCGCGGCTGGCCAGCGGGCTGACCCGGCGGTTGTTCAACCTGGTCGTGACGAACGTGCCGGGGCCGCAGGTGCCGCTGTACGCCGCGGGGGCGCGCATGCTGGAAATGTTCCCGATCGTGCCGCTGGCCGCGGGGCAAGCTGTGACGGTCGGCCTGACCTCCTATGCCGGCGGCGTGTATTACGGGCTGAACGCCGACCGCGACGCGATGGCCGACATCGACGTGCTGGCCAACCTGATCGAGGAGTCGCTGGCCGAGCTGGTCACGGCCAGCCTCGAGTCGTCGCGACACCGAGCCCCGGCCTCCTCGCGCGAGCCGGCCGGGGAGCCGGTGCCGTGAGCTCGGCGGCCGAGCCGGCTGCTGCCGCGGAGTCGCCCCGGCGGGCGGTGGTGCTCGGCAGCGGTGGCGTGCTCGGCTTCGCCTGGACGATCGGTGCTCTGTCGGCGTTGGAGACCGAGGCCGGCTTCGACGTGCGGACGGCGTCGCTGCTAGTCGGAACCTCGGCCGGCTCGGTGGCTTCGGCGTTGCTGGCGTGCGGCGTGTCGGTGGACGAGATGCGTCGGCACCACCAGGGCGTGCCCGGGCCGACCGATCCGCCCATCGCGTTCGACTACGCCGCCGACACGGGTCGCGCGCTGCCGCCCCGACCGCGGCTGCGTCCCGGATCCCCGCGGCTGCTCGTCGACGCGGTGCGACACCCACGGCAGGTGCGCGCGATCGTCGCGCTGGCCGGGGCGTTGCCGGCCGGGCGGGGCACGCTGGACCCGGTGCGACGGTTGGTCGCCGAGGTGGCGGATGCCCGCGGTTTCGGGGCCGGCGGGGCTGACTGGCCGGAGCAGCCGCGGACCTGGATCGCGGCGACCGACTACCGCAGCGGCCGGCGGGTGCTGTTCGGGCGCGACCGCCTGGTGCCGCTGCCCGACGCGGTCGTCGCCTCGTGCGCGATCCCGGCGTGGTACCCGCCCGCGGTGATCGACGGTCGGCCCTACATCGACGGCGGCGCCGTGTCGAACGCCTCGGTGGACGTCCTCGGTCGACTCGACCTCGACGAGGTGTACGTGCTGGCGCCGATGGCCTCGGTCGATGCCGACCGGCCGCGTTCGCCGGTGTCGCGGATCGAGCGGGCGATCCGCCGGGCGATCACTCGCGGCATCGTCGCCGACGTCACGTCGCTGCAGGCTGCCGGCGTGCGCACCATCCTGGTGACGCCCGGGCCGGAGGACCTGGCCGTCATCGGCGCCAACCTGATGAACCCGCGGCGGCGGACCCAGGTGCTCGAGACGTCGATGCGGACCTCGGCGGTGCGGCTGCGGGCGCTGCTGGCGGCCCGGGTGCCGCGGGCCGCGCGGGCGTCGGGACAATCGCCGGCGTGAGGATCTACCTGCCGGCCACCGTGCCGTTGCTGCGCTCGCTCGTCGAGACGTCGGAGTTCGGGACGCCGCCGGTGACCGCGTTCGCCGTGACGCCGGGGCTGCGCGAGTGGTACGTCGACGACGACCTGGAGGCGCTGGAGTACGCGGCGAGCAACGAGGCCGCGCGCGCGTCCTTGCGGCTGCTCGCCGTGGATCCCGGCGCGGTGCCGCGGCGCGTGGTGGTTGCGGCCGAGTTGCCCGACGCGGCGGTGACCGTGCGCGACGACCTGGACCGGGGCGTGGTCCGGCTCGCGACGCCGGTACCGATGGCCCAGATCGCGTCGGTGCACGTGGACGATGCCGACGCCGAGTCGGCCGTGCGGGCCGCGGCCCCCGTGGTCGACGCCGCCGACCTCGGCGACGAGCAGGCCTCGGATCTGGTGGACGACACCGAAGGCTTCGAGCTGGCCTGGTACGCGACGCAGGAGCTGCCCGCGTTGCTGGCCTCCCTCGGCAGGCCCGGCTGAGTGTTGCCGCGCACGGCGGCGTGACCTGGTCGCGTGGTGCGGGCCCAGCTCGGCTCTACCATCGAGGAGTCGGCACCGTCGCCGCGCACATCCTGGAGGTCACGCGCATGGACGCGATTACCCATCCGCCCATCCCGTCGAACGAGCCGGTGCTCGGTTACGCACCCGGCAGCCCCGAGCGGGTGTCGCTGACCGCGAAGCTGGACGAGTTGGCCGGCAGCGGCGCCGAGCTGACGATGACGATCGCCGGGGCCCAGCGCATGGCCGGTGGCGACCGGATCGACGTCGTGCAGCCGCACCGGCGCCGGTCCGTGCTGGGCGTGACCGGGCAGGCGACCGACGCCGACGTCGAGGCGGCGATCGGCGCTGCCCTGACCGCTGCCCCGGCCTGGCGGGACTTGCCGTTCGACGAGCGCGCGGCGGTCTTTCTGCGGGCGGCCGACCTGCTGTCGACGACCTGGCGCGACACCCTGAATGCCGCCACGATGCTGGGCCAGTCCAAGACGGCGCAGCAGGCCGAGATCGACTCGGCGTGCGAGCTGATCGACTTCCTGCGCTACAACGTGCACTTCGCCCGGCAGATCCTCGAGAACCAGCCGTCGAGCTCGGCGCTGACCTGGAACCGGTCCGACTACCGGCCACTCGAAGGATTCGTGCTGGCCATCACTCCTTTCAACTTCACCGCGATCGCCGGCAACCTGCCGACCGCGCCCGCCCTGCTCGGCAATGTCGTCGTCTGGAAGCCGTCGCCGACCCAGCAGTTCGCCGCGCACTGGATCATGCGCTTGCTCGAGGCCGCCGGCCTGCCGCCCGGCGTGATCAACCTCGTGACCGGAGACGGCGCGGCGATCAGCTCGGTGGCGGTGCCGCATCCGGCGCTGGCCGGCATCCACTTCACCGGCTCGACCGCGACGTTCCAGCACCTGTGGAGCACCGTGGGCGCCTCGATTTCGTCGTATGCCACGTATCCCCGACTGGTCGGCGAGACGGGCGGCAAGGACTTCGTGCTGGCCCATCCCTCGGCCGATCCGGCCGCGCTGGCCGTGGCCCTCGTCCGCGGGGCGTTCGAGTACCAGGGTCAGAAGTGCTCGGCGGCCTCTCGCGCGTACCTGCCCCGCTCACTGTGGGACGGCGGTCTGCGCGACGAGCTGGTGAGCCGCACCGAATCGCTGACCTACGGCGACGTCACCGACTTCGCCAACTTCGGCGGCGCCGTGATCGATCGACGCGCGTTCGACCGGCTGGCCGGCGTGATCGATCAGCTGTACGCCGAGCCGTCGGCCACGGTGCTGGCCGGCGGAAAGGCCGACGACAGCGAAGGATTCTTCGTCCGACCCACGATCGTCGAGTCGACCGACCCCACGCACGAGGTGTTCGTACGCGAGTACTTCGGCCCGCTGCTGGCCGTGCACGTGTATGACGACCTGGCCGGCGATGCCACGACGGCGTGGCGCGACACCATGACCCAGCTCGAGTCGGTGTCGCCGTATGCACTGACCGGCGCGGTCTTCGCTACGGACCGGGCGGCCATCGACGAAGCATCGAACGTCCTGCGGTTCGCTGCCGGCAACTTCTACGTGAACGACAAGCCGACCGGTGCCGTGGTCGGTCAGCAGCCGTTCGGGGGTGGCCGCGCCTCGGGCACCAACGACAAGGCCGGTTCGCTCTGGAACCTGCTGCGGTGGATGTCGCCCCGGTCGATCAAGGAGAACTTCGTGCCGCCGACCGACCATCGATACCCGCACATGGGCTGACCCGGGCCGCGGCCGCGTGCCGCCGCGATCATGGCCGGGCCACCTGGATCGGGATGGTGCCGCTGCCGTCGACCAGTGCCCGCAACTGCGGCTGATCGAGGGCGAGCACTCCGCGCCCCGGTAGCGGCACCGAGCGGGTCCGCGGCAGGCGCAGCCCGAGCAGCTCACCGTCGCCCGGGCCGGGCTGTAACAGCAGCCCGGACCGGGTGCGCCGCGCCTCGTGGGCAACCCCTCGATAGGTGATGGCCAGCTCGTCGCTGCGGGCGGCCACCACGGCGGCGACGCCCGGGTCGCCGCTGCGAACCAGGTCGGCCAGCGCATCACCA
>DASXYE010000325.1:0-2753 GCA_036502695.1 Jatrophihabitantaceae bacterium | reverse complement strand
CTGATCGATCACCCGGCGGTGGCGCACAAGCTGGTCGACCTGTTCGAGTCGCGGTTCGACCCGAACCGGATCGGCACCGCCCAGGTCGTCGAGGGCGGCCGTACCTTCCTCGAGGACATCGAGGCCGACCTGGCCGAGGTGGCCAGCCTGGACCAGGACCGCATCCTGCGCTCGCTGCTCGGCCTGATCAGCGCCACGCTGCGCACCAACGCCTACCGCACCGACGACGACGGCACCCGGCGCAGCGCGATCGCGGTGAAGCTCGATCCGCGGCGCGTCCCCGAGCTGCCGCAGCCCCGTCCCCGCTTCGAGATCTGGGTGTACTCGCCGCGCGTCGAGGGCGTGCACCTGCGGTTCGGCCCCATCGCCCGGGGCGGGCTGCGCTGGTCGGATCGGCGCGAGGACTTCCGCACCGAGATCCTCGGCCTGGTCAAGGCGCAGATGGTCAAGAACGCGGTGATCGTCCCGGTAGGGGCCAAGGGCGGCTTCGTCGCCAAGCGGCTTCCGGATCCATCCGTCGACCGCGACGCGTGGTACGCCGAGGGCGTCTCGTGCTACCGCACGTTCATCAGCAGCCTGCTCGACGTGACCGACAACTACGACGACACCGGCAAGGTCGTCGGCCCGCCGCAGACGCGTCGCTACGACGGCGACGACCCGTACCTGGTGGTCGCCGCCGACAAGGGCACCGCGAAGTTCAGCGACATCGCGAACGAGATCGCCACCGACTACGGCTTCTGGCTCGGCGACGCGTTCGCCTCGGGCGGCTCGCAGGGCTACGACCACAAGGCGATGGGCATCACCGCCCGGGGCGCCTGGGAGTCGGTGAAGTACCACTTCCGCGAGCTCGGCGTGAACACCCAGACCCAGGACTTCACCGTCGTCGGGGTCGGCGACATGTCCGGCGACGTGTTCGGCAACGGCATGCTGCTGTCCGAGCATATAAGGCTGGTGGCCGCCTTCGACCATAGGCACATCTTCCTCGACCCGTCGCCGGACGCCGCCACGTCCTACGCCGAACGCCGGCGTATGTTCGCGCTGCCCCGGTCGAGCTGGGCCGACTACGACACGTCGCTGATCTCCGCGGGCGGCGGTGTCTTCCCGCGGACGTTGAAGGCAATTCCCCTTACGCCGCAGGTACGTTCTGCGTTGGGACTGCCGGGCGACGTCACCACGATGACGCCCGGCGAGCTCATGCACGCCATCTTGCTGGCCCCGGTCGATCTGCTCTGGAACGGCGGTATCGGTACCTACGTCAAGGCGTCAACCGAGACGCAGGCCGACGCCGGTGACAAGGCCAACGACGCAGCGCGCGCCGACGGTATACAGCTGCGCTGTAAGGTTGTCGGCGAGGGCGGCAACCTCGGTTTCACCCAGCGTGGACGCATCGAGTTCGCCCGCGCCGGCGGTCGCATCAACACCGATGCCATCGACAACTCGGCCGGCGTCGACATCTCCGACCACGAGATCAACCTGAAGATCCTGCTCGATCGGGCCGTCGCTGCCGGGCAGATCGACCGCGACGAGCGCAACAAGCTGCTCGCCTCCGTCGGCGACGACGTGGCCGCCCTGTGCCTGCGCGACAACTACGAGCAGAACGTGCTGCTCGCGATGACGCGCTACATCGGGCCGGCGATGATCACCGTGCACGCGCGGCTGATCGAATCGCTCGAGGATGCCGGCCGCCTCGACCGGTCCCTCGAGTACCTGCCGACCGCGCGTGAGCTGGTCCAGCGCGAAGCGGCGGGGGTGGGGCTCTCCACGCCGGAGATGGCGGTGGTCGCGGCCTGGGTCAAGATCGCACTCACCGAGATGATCGACGACTCGACGCTGCCCGACGAGGCGTGGTTCCAGCAGGTGCTGCGCGCGTACTTCCCGCAGCCGATCGCCGAGCGGTTCGCCGACTCGCTGTCGGGGCATCCGCTGCACCGCGAGATCATCACCACCTGCGTGGTCAACGACCTGGTCAACCGCGGCGGCACGACCTACGTCCACCGGGCCCTGGAGGAGACCAGCGCCGACCCGGCCGAGATCACCCGCGCGTACGCGATCACCCGCGAGGTGTTCGGCCTGCAACGGCTGTGGGCCGACATCGAGGCGCTCGACAACCACGTGCCGACCGACGCCCAGCACGCGGCGTACTCCGAGATCCGTCGGTTGATCGACCGCGCCACCCGCTGGCTGGTCGACGTGCGGTTCCCGATCACCGACGTCGCCGGCGAGATCGAGCGGTTCGCGCCGACCCTGCTCGAGCTGGCCGACCAGGTCCCGGAGCTGCTGTGCGGGTCGGAGCGCGAGACCCTCTACGCCGATGTCGACCGGCTCGTCGGGCTGGGCCTGCCCCGCGACGTGTCGCTGCGGGTCGCCGCGCTGCTCAGCGCCTTCCTGCTGCTGGACGTCGTCGAGATCGCCCGGACGAGCGAGCGCCCGGCCGCCGAGGTGGCCGAGCTGCACTTCGCCGTGTCGGACCGGTTCTCGGTGGACGAGATGCTCACCAAGATCACCCTGTTGCCGCGCGACGATCGGTGGTCGACGCTCGCCCGCGCCGCCCTGCGCCACGACCTGTACGCCGCCCTGTCGATGATCACGACGGCGGTGCTGCACACGACCGACGAGAACGTCTCGGCGCAGGACCGGCTGGCGCAGTGGGAGAAGGCCAACTCCGAGCGGGTGGCCCGGGCGCGGGCGACGGTCGGCGAGGCACTGGCCCGCGACACGGTCGACCTGGCCACCCTGTCAGTGGCCCTGCGGGT
>DASXYE010000324.1:0-19270 GCA_036502695.1 Jatrophihabitantaceae bacterium | reverse complement strand
CGCCGGCCGCGAACAGCGCGGGGTCGGCCTGCGGCGCACCGGGCGCGTACACCGAGGACGGCCCGCCGGACAGGATGATCGCGGCCGGCCGGCGAGCCATCAGCTCGGAAACCGGCGTCGTGTGCGGGACGATCTCGGAGTAGACGTGCGCCTCACGAACCCGCCGGGCGATCAGTTGGGCGTACTGCGCCCCGTAGTCGACGACGAGAACAAGATCCGGCTGCATGCCGGGAGTCTACGGAGCGGCCAGAGTTGTCCGCGCGTCGCCGCGCTCAGACGTCACGAAGCGCGGACAACTCCTGAGGGATCGTCAGTTGCCGTTCGGCCAGGGGTAGCGGAATCCGGTGAGATCCTCGCTGACGCTCCACAGGCGGCGGGCCAGCGACTTGTCCCGCGCCAGCCGGGACACCTTGGCCGGTCCGATCGGTCCACGCGTCTCGCGGAACCGTTGCGGACCGGTGTAGGAGCCGGGATCGGCCGTCGCGGCCGCATAGAGCGGAGCGGCGGCGCCGGCCGACGCGGACTGCAGGAACACCTTGCCGAATGCCGGACCCACCGCCCGCACAAGGCGATTCGCGCCGACGCCTTCCGGGTC
The DNA here is from genome assembly GCA_036502695.1 of Jatrophihabitantaceae bacterium. Taxonomy (GTDB): domain Bacteria; phylum Actinomycetota; class Actinomycetes; order Mycobacteriales; family Jatrophihabitantaceae; genus DASXRA01. Next base: position 18,675 of record DASXYE010000324.1, on the reverse strand, counting down.
GACGTACAGCCCGGTGGAACACATTCCGGGATGCGCCGCGGTGGAGGACAGCTTGACCTTGTGCGCGGTGGCCCGGCGCTGCAACTCCAGCGCGAACAGCAGGTTCGCGAGCTTGGAGTTCGAGTACGCCTGCTGGCCCCGGTACGTGCCGTTGTCGTTGGCCTGGACGACGTCGTCGCGTCCGCCGAAGTGAGCCACCGACGACACGGTGACCACCCGTGGCGAGTCGGCGCGCAGCAGCGCGGGCAGCAGCAGGCCGGTGAGCACGAAGTGGCCGAGGTGGTTGGTGCCGAACTGCAGCTCGAACCCGTCGCGGGTCGTGCTGCGGTGCGGCGGTGCCATCACGCCGGCGTTGTTCACGAGCAGGTGCAGCGGAGCGCGCCAGTGGGCTGCGAACGCCCGCACCGAGGACATGTCGGCCAGGTCGAGCAATTCCACGTCGACCTCGACCGGCGGCCCGCCGTTGCGTATGCGTTCTGCCGCCTGCTTGGCGCGCGTGACATCCCTGCACGCGAGCACCACCCGCGCACCGTGCGCGGCGAGCTCCCGTGCGATGTGCCACCCGATACCCGAGTTGGCACCGGTAACTACCGCCGTACGCCCCGAGAGGACAGGCAGCTGCGATGCGTCCCATCCGGCCATGAAACGAAGTTACGCGGCGCGGCGTGAGATGGACGTCGAGCGAGCACACTGATCGTGTGAGGACGCGCACGACTAGCGAGGTTTGCCCCGAACGTGCCTCCCTACGAGCAGGATGGGCGGCATGAGCAGCGAGCACGGCGTGCGCACCCGGGTGTGGCGCAACGGGATCGTCGAGGCCGACGACTTCCCCTTCGATCAGATCTCGGACTACCTCGAACAGCCGGATTGCCTTGTGTGGGCGGACATCTGCGCTCCCGACCAACGTCGGCTGAACGCGCTCGCCGAGGAACTCAGCCTGGATCCGCACGCCGTCGAAGACGCGGTCGAACACCACGAACGACCCAAGGCGAGCCGGTACGCGACGCACCTGTTCCTGTCGGCGTACGACATCCGATTCGAGCGGGCGAGCGGCGAACTGACCGCGATCCAGGTCGCGGCGTTCGTGTTGCGTAACGCGGTCGTCACGGTGCGCCAGAGCGACGACATCGACCTCGATCCGGTGGTGGCCGCCTGGGACGCAAATGCCGATCTGATCAAGTTCGGATCGAAGGCCCTGGTGTACGGGCTGCTCGACGTATTGGTGGACGGACACTCGGCCGCGCTCGAGGAACTCGACGACGAGATCGAGAAGATCGAGGACATCCTGTTCGAGGAGACCCGGGCCTCGGTGCGGCAGGTGCAGATCCGCTCGTACGCGCTGCGCAAGTCGCTGGTCAAGGCGCGGCGGGCGATCCTGCCGATGCGCGAGCTGGTCAACTCGGTGATGCGCCACGTCGACGACATGCACCCCGAGCTCGAGCCGTACTACGACGACTTGTACGACCACGTGGTGCGCGCCACCGAATGGACCGAGTCGTTGCGCGACATGGTCAGTTCCATCTTCGAGACGAACCTGTCGCTGGCCGACTCACGGCTCAACACCGTCATGAAGAAGCTGACCGCCTGGGCGGCGATCATCGCGGTGCCGACGGCGGTCACCGGCTTCTACGGGCAGAACGTGCCGTACCCGGGCTTCGCCGCGCACTGGGGCTTCTGGGTCAGCACCGTCGTCATGGTGGTGTGCGCCGTCGGCCTGTACGCGATCTTCCGCCGCCGCGACTGGATCTAGCGCCGTCCGCCGATCAGCGCGGGGTGCTGAGGATCAGTTCCGCCTTCTGGAATTCCTTCACCGACGAGTAGCCGCACTTGCCCATCACCCGGCGCACGGCACCGAACAGGTTGCGCTCACCACTCGGATCGCTGGTCGGGCCGAGCAGCACCTCGTCCAGGGACGGCCGCTCCGCGCCGCTGAAGTCGACCACCGCCGAGCGCGGCACGCGCGGGTGCGCCGCCGTCGGATCCCAGTACCGGCCACCTCCGGGGGCGCCCTCGGCGTCGGCCAGCGCCTCGCCGAGCATCACCGCGTCGGCCCCGCAGGCCAGCGCCTTCGCGATGTCGCCGCCCGTTGCCAGATCGCCGTATGCGATCAGGTGCACGTAGCGACCGCCTGTCTCGTCCAGGTAATCACGTCGCGCCGCGGCGGCGTCGGCGATCGCCGTGGCCATCGGCACGTCGATGCCCAGGGCCAGGTGCGTCGTCGAACCGAGGTGCGCGCCGTAGCCGACGATCACGCCGGCCGCGCCGGTGCGCATGAGGTGCATCGCCGTCTGGTAGTTGCCGCATCCGCCCACGATCACCGGGACGTCCAGGTCGGCGATGAACGTCTTGAGGTTCAGCCCGGGCACGTCCCGTGACGCCACGTGTTCGGCCGAGATCACCGTGCCCTGGATGACCAGCAGGTCGATGCCGGCGCTCAGCACGTGCGGCGCGAGCTCGACGGTGTGCTGCGGCGACAGGCGAACCGCCACGCGCACCCCGGAGTCGCGCAGTTCACCGATGCGCTGCCGCAGCAGGTCCGGCGACACCGGCCGGGCGTAGACGGCCTGCAGCCCGGTCTGTTCCACGTCGAGCGCCGCCAGTTGCGCCTCGGCGTCCGCGTAGCGCGTCCACAGGCCCTCGCCGTCCAGCACGGCCAGTCCGCCCAGCCGTTCGACCTCAACGGCGGTGGCCGGCGACACCACCGCGTCGGACGGCGCTGCGACCAGGGGCAGCTCGAACGTGTGCGCGTCGATCTGCCAGGCGGTGGACACCATTTCCGAGCCGCGGGTGCGCCGGGTGGCGACGAGCGCGATCTCGTCCAGGTGGTAGCCGCGGCGAACGCTGCGGCCCAGGCCGATCTCGACGGTATCGGGCATGCCGAGAGACTATCCGCCGGTCGTGTCCTGACCGGTACTCCCCATAGACCGGCCATACGCCTAAGGTTTGCCCATTGGTCGTGACCAGTAGGGAGTTCCTATGCTCAAGCACGTCCGCCCGCAGTGGGCGGTCCTGGCACTCGGCACCGTGGCCGCGCTCGCCTTGACGGGCTGTGCGAGCAACAAGGAGGGCGGCGGCGGTCCCACCGGCACCGTCACCGGCACGGTCACCCAGAACACGTCGCTGGCCGACCTGGTGCCGGCCAAGATCAAGGCCGCCGGCAAGCTGCTCGTCGGCGTGAACGTCCCGTACACGCCGAACGAGTACAAGGACCCGAGCGGCAAGATCATCGGATTCGACGTGGATTTGCTGGACGCCACCGCCAAGGTGCTCGGCCTGACCACGAGCTACAAAGAGGCCGACTTCGACAAGATCATCCCGGCGATCGAGACCGGCACGTACGACATCGGCATGTCGTCGTTCACCGACAACAAGACGCGCGAGAAGACCGTCGACTTCGTGAACTACTTCAGCGCGGGCGTCATGTGGGCGTCCCAGACCGGCAAGACCGTCGACCCCGACAACGCGTGCGGGCTGAAGGTGTCGGTGCAGGCGACCACGACCGAGGACACCGACGAGATCCCGGCGAAGAGCGCGGCCTGCGTCAAGGCCCACAAGAAGCCCATCACGAAGCTCAAGTTCGTCCGGCAGGACGACGCCACCAACGCGCTGGTGCTCGGGCGGGTCGACGCGATGTCGGCCGACTCACCCGTTACCGCGTACGCGATCAAGGTGAGCGGCGGCAAGATCCAGCAGGCCGGGCAGATCTTCGATTCGGCACCGTACGGCTGGCCGATCAAGAAGCAGTCAACGCTCGTCCAGGCCATGCAGAAGGCGTTGCAACAGTTGATCGGCAACGGCACCTACGACCAGATCTGCAAGAAGTGGGGCGTCCAGACCGGCGAGATCAAGACGGCGACCGTCAACGGCGCCGTCAGCTAGGTCGAGCCCATGACGTCGACGGAGCGCGCGATAGCACCAGACGCCGCGGACGAAGCCATCAAGGCCGTGCCGCTTCGGCATCCGGGTCGGTGGGTCGGCGCCGCGATCGTGCTGCTGCTACTCGCGCTCTTCGTCTACGGCGCGGCGACCAACGGCAACTACCACTGGGACACCTACCGGTCCTACCTGTTCGACAAGCGGATCTCGACCGGCGCCTGGAACACGCTGCAGCTGACGTTCTGGGCGATGGTGCTCGGCGTGGTGCTCGGCGTGGTGATCGCGGTCATGCGGCTCACGCCGAACCCGGTCCTGAAGGCCGCGGCTTGGGGCTACCTCTGGGTCTTCCGGGGCACGCCCGTGTACGTGCAGCTGGTGTTCTGGGGGTTGTTCCCGTCGCTGTACCCGCACCTCAACTTTGGCCTGCCGTTCGTGCACCAGTTCGCGCACGCGAACATCCAGCACGTCAGCGCGTTCTTCCTCTTCGCCGCATTGGGATTGGGGTTGAACGAATCGGCCTACATGGCCGAGATCGTGCGGGCCGGCATCACCTCGGTGCCGGAAGGGCAAACCGAGGCGGCCACCGCCCTGGGCATGCCCTGGGGCCTGACCATGCGCCGCATCGTGCTGCCGCAGGCGATGCGGGTGATCATCCCGCCCACCGGGAACGAGGTGATCAGCATGCTCAAGACCACCTCGCTGGTCACCGCCGTTCCGTACTCGCTCGACCTGTACGGGCAGCAGGCCGACATCTCCGGTGTGCTGTTCCGGCCCGTGCCGCTACTGCTGGTGGCGTCGACGTGGTATCTCGCCATCACGAGCTTGCTGATGATCGGCCAGTACTTCCTGGAGAAACGCTTCGCCCGGGGTGCCACGCGGCACCTCACCGCCCGCCAGCTGCGCGCCGCCGCGCGAGCCGAGGTCGGCTTCCAGAGCGAGCGGGGAGCGCGATGACCGCGCCGGCGACGACCGGGCCGATGGTGCTAGCCGATCGGGTGGGCAAGAGCTTCGGCTCGCTGCGGGTGCTCAACGGCATCACCCTGGAGGTGGCCCGCGGCGAGGTGCTGGCCATCGTCGGCCCGTCCGGATCGGGCAAGTCGACGTTCCTGCGCTGCATCAACCATCTCGAGCAGGTGAACTCAGGACGGCTGTACGTCGACGGTGTGCTGGTGGGCTACGCCGAGAAGGGTGATCGGCTGCACGAGCTGCATCCCAAGCTCGCCGCCCGGCAGCGCCGCGAGATCGGCATGGTCTTCCAGCACTTCAACCTGTTCGGGCACATGACCGCGCTGGAGAACGTGACCGAGGCGCCGATCCGGGTCAACAAGCGCCGCAAGGACGACGCCGTCGAGGCGGCCCGCAAGCTGCTGGACCGGGTCGGGCTGGCCGACAAGGAACGCTCGTACCCGGCGCAGCTGTCCGGTGGCCAGCAGCAGCGGGTGGCCATCGCCCGGGCGCTGGCCATGGAACCCAAGCTGATGCTGTTCGACGAGCCCACCTCGGCGCTGGATCCCGAACTGGTCGGCGAGGTGCTGGACGTGATGCGACAGCTGGCCGTCGACGGCATGACCATGATCGTCGTGACCCACGAGATGGGTTTCGCCCGCGAGGTGTGCGACCAGCTGGTGTTCATGGACGCCGGCGTGGTGGTCGAATCCGGGCGGCCGGCCGACGTCCTGAGCAATCCGCAGCGGGAACGGACGAAAGCCTTCCTGTCCAAGGTGCTCTAGCCGGGGTTCACCGCAGCCAGAGCTGGCTGACGCCCGGGCCGGTGGTGGCCAGCAGCAGGTGTCCGCCGACCTCGCCCACGGCGGCGTCGGTCGAGGCCACCGGGGTTGCGAGCGGCTGCCAGCCGGTGCAGTCGCGATGAACGGTCACCAGCCGGGCCGTGCCGTCGACGCTCACCACCGCGACGGCGTCACCGCCGCGTAGCAGGACCTGATCGGGTTCGACCAGCCCGCCGTTCGGACCCGGTGGGCCGGCGCTCGGGGCGGCGCCCGGGCGCATGGCCCAGCACGTCAACTGCGGCTGGGCCGAGATCGTCGCCCCCACCGCCATACACCCGGCGCCGTCGCAGCCGACGCGGGCGGCCGACGCGGATCCCGGGTACGGGAGCGGGATCCGGCGCCATACCCGCCCGTCCGGTGACGTCCAGCTCAGCGCCGTCGTGCCGCCGCCGCGCAGCGTGTCGCCGACCACGACGAAGCCGTCGGCACCGCTCGCTGCGCCCCGGGCCGACGTCTGCTCGCCGGGAGCGGAGACCAGCGCCGGATCGGCGGTGTTACGCGTCCAGGTGACGCCGTCCGGCGAGGTCCACACGGCGGCGCCGTATCGCCCGCCCGGACCGTCCCACTGCCCGACGATCAGGTCCGTACCGGGACGGGCGGTCTCGCCGTTGACCGAGATCGCGTGCTCGCCACCGAACACCTCCACCGCCGGCTCGTGGTCGACCAGCCGGGTCTGCGCGCCGGCTGCCGCACCGATCCAGTTCGTCGGCCGGGGCAGCCCGTGCGCGCCGCCGTAGGCCAGCCCGTACACGCTGATCCGCCCGCCGGCGAGTCCGACCAAGGTGAGCTCGGCCTGGGCCCCGTAGTAGGTGATGGCGCGCAGCGCGATGCGGTTCCAGTGCCGGGCGTCGGTGGTGGTCCACGCGGCCGGCGCCCGCCCGGCCGGCCCGGGCACCGACCCGAACGCATAGGTCGTCGCGCCGTCGCGGGCGATCGCGACGACGCGCGCGCCCGGCGCCGGCAGCGGCACGGCCTGCCACCCAGCCCGCCCGACCGGCCAGGACGACGGCGGCCGCGACGGTTCCGCGGACGCAGACGGACTCGACGCCGCCGAACGCGATGGCTCCGCATGCTTCGACGAGGTACAGCCGGCCAGGGCGATCAACGCCGCGAGGGCCGCAACTGCCTGTCGCGTAAGGGATTTCCCGGTCGGCTTACGCCGCACCGAGGTAGGCCTCCTTGACGGCCGGGTCGGCGAGCAGGTCGGAGCCCTTGCCGGTCTTGACGATCCGCCCGGTCTCGAGCACGTAGCCGCGGTGCGCGATCGACAGGGCCTTGGACGCGTTCTGCTCGACGACGAGCACGGTCACGCCCTCGCTGTTGATCTGCCGGATGATCGTGAAGATCTGCGCGATGTACTGCGGGGCCAGGCCCATCGACGGCTCGTCCAGCAGCATGATCTTCGGCTTGGACATCAGCGCCCGGCCGATCGCGAGCATCTGCTGCTCGCCGCCGGACATGGTGCCAGCCACCTGGGTACGGCGTTCCTTCAAGCGGGGGAAGTACTCGAACACCCGGTCCAGATCGGCGCCGAGGTTGGACCGGTCCTTGCGGGCGTAGGCGCCCATGTCGAGGTTCTCGGCGACGGTCATGCCGGGGAAGATTCCCCGACCTTCGGGAGCCTGGCTGATGCCGCGCACGACCCGCAGGTCGGCCCGCAGCTTGGTGATGTCCTTGTCCTCGAACGTCAACCGACCGCTGGCCAGTGGACGGATGCCCGAGATGGCGCGCAGCGTGGTCGTCTTGCCGGCGCCGTTGGCCCCGATCAGGGTGACGATCTCGCCCTCGTCGACGACGATGTCGATGTCGTGCAGCGCCTGGATGCGGCCGTAGCTGACCGAGACACCGGCGAGCTCAAGCAGGGGCATCGTCGGATCCTCCCAGATACGCGGCGATCACGGCCGGGTCGGCCCGGATCTCCTCCGGCAGGCCGTCGGCGATCTTGCGGCCGAAGTCCAGCACCACGATGCGATCGGTGACGCGCATGACCAGCCGCATGTCGTGCTCGATGAGCAGCACCGTGTAGCCCTCGTCGCGGATCTGCCGGATGAGCGCCATCAGGTCGTCCTTCTCGGCCGGGTTGAACCCGGCCGCCGGCTCGTCCAGGCACAGCAGCTTGGGCTCGGTGGCCAGGGCGCGGGCGATCTCCAATCGGCGCTGGTACCCGTAAGGCAGGTTGCGGGCCTTGTCGGCCGCGCGATCGGCGATGCCGACGAATGCCAGCAGCACCATCGCCCGGTCGATGGCCGAGCGTTCTTCCTTGTAGTGCCGCGGCGTGCGGGCCAGCGCGCCGGGCACGCTGGTGCGGTGCCGGGCGTCCAGGCCGACCACGACGTTCTCCAGCGCGGTCATCTCGCCGAAGAGCCGGATGTTCTGGAACGTTCGCGCGATGCCCAGCCGGGTGATCTGGTGGCGCGCCTCACGACGCAGCGCGCGGCCCTCGAAGACGACGTGGCCCGAGGTCGGCCGGTAGACGCCGGTCATCGCATTGAAGCAGGTGGTCTTGCCTGCGCCGTTCGGCCCGATCAGGCCGAGGATCTCGCCCCGCTTGATGTCGAAGCTCACCGAGTCCAACGCGGTCAACCCGCCGAAGCGCAGCGTGACCTCGTCCATGGCCAGCAGCGTCTCGCCCACGCCGACCGTGGCTTCACGGTGGTGGGCGACCGCCTTGACGATCTGGTCCTCGCTGAGATCCTCGAGGGTGGCGTCGGCCGGCACCAGGGTCTCGGTCGGGTCGGGCTCGCTCATAGGTCACCCCCGCCCATCGCGCCGCTGCGGGAGTCGCCGGACAACGCCCCGGCGCCGGTGTCGAGCTGCTCTGGTCGCCCGGCGATCCGTTGGTAGGCCTGCCGTCCGTAGGTGAGCAGGCGCTGCCGGGCGCCGAGCAGGCCCTGCGGCCGGAAGATCATCAGCACGACAAGCGCGCAGCCGAAGATCAGGTACTTGTACTCGGCGATGCTGGTGAATCGATCCGGAATGTAGGAGATCAGGAAAGCGCCCAGGATGACGCCGACCTTGTTGCCGGACCCGCCGAGCACGACGGCCGCCAGGAACAGGATCGAGGTCACCGGGTCGAACTTCTGGTTGTTGACGAAGCCGACCTGCCCGGCGTAGATGACCCCGGACAGCCCGCCGATCGCCGCGCCCATGACGAACGCCCACAGCTTGAACTTGAACGTGGGCACGCCCATGATCTCGGCGGCGTCCTCGTCGTCGCGGATCGCGACCCAGGCTCGGCCGACCCGGCTGCGTTCGAGGTTGCCGACCAGTATCAGCACCACGATGATCACGCCGATGGTGAGCCAGTACCAGGGTTTGCCGTCGGATTGCAGGAAGATCGGCAAGCCGTTGTCGCGGGTGCCCGGCGGGTGCCCGACGTTCTGGAAACCGACCTGTCCTTTCAGCGCCGGCACGTTGTCGGCCATCAGCCGCACGATCTCGCCGAAACCGAGCGTGACGATCGCCAGGTAGTCACCGCGTAATCGCAAGGTCGGTATGCCGAGGATCAGCCCGAAGAACATCGTGATGGCCATGCCGATCGGTACGCAGGCCAGGTAGGGCAGGTGATGCAGCGACGAGTCCTTGCTGGTGAACAGCGCCGTGACGTACGCGCCGATCGCGAAGAACCCGACGTAGCCGAGGTCGAGCAGGCCGGCCTGCCCCACCACGACGTTCAGCCCGATGGCGATGAGCGCGTAGCGGGACGCGTTGAACAGCGAGATCGGGAAGTCGGTGCCCGGCTCGGTGGTGATCCCGGCCGGGTTGAGGATCGGCAAGAAGATCAGGAAAACGATGAAGACGATGCTGATCAGCCACTGCTGCTGACGGGGTAGCCCGTTCCACCGGTCGCGGATCTGCTGCCCGAACGGCGCCCGCTGGGTCTTCGTGGTCGTGTCGGCGGCGGTCATGCGCGGGCCCTGGCCAGCGACTCACCGAGAATGCCGGTTGGCCGGATCATCAGCACCAGGATCAACACCACGAACGCGACCACGTCGCGCCACTGGCCGCCGAACAGTGTCTGGCCGTAGTTCTCGACCAGGCCCAGTAACAGCCCGCCGAGCAACGCACCGCGCAGGTTGCCGATGCCGCCGAGTACCGCGGCCGTGAACGCCTTGATACCGAGGATGAAGCCGCCGTTGTAGACCAACGCGCTGGGGATCATCATGATGTACAGCGAGGCTCCAAGTCCCGCCGCGGCCCCGCCGATCAGGAACGTCAACATGATCACGCGTTCCCGGTTGACCCCCATCAGGGTCGCCGTCGTCGCGTCCTGGGCGACGGCGCGGATTCCGCGGCCGAGCCGGCTGTGCCGGATGAACGTGTCGATGACGAGCATCAGCACGATGGCCGCGACGATCACGGTGATCTGGATGTTGTCCATCGTGGTGTTGCCGATCTTGATCTCCGGCTGCTTCACGACCAGCTGGATGGACGGCTCGGGGTTTCCGCCCCGCCAGATGAAGTAGGCCTGCTGGATGGCCAGCGACGCGCCGATCGCGGTGATCAGGAAGGCCAGGGACGGCGCACCCCGTTTACGCAACGGCTGGTAGGCGACCCGCTCGAGCACCAATGCGGTCAATGCCGAGGCGACCATCGCTACCCCGGTAGCCAGTACCAGGTAGGCGACGATCTCACCGGCGCCGACGCCGGGGACCACGCCGGGGGTGAACCCGCAGGCTTTCAAGGTGAAGTAGCCGGCAAACGCGCCCGTGATGAACACCTCGGAGTGCGCAAAGTTGATCAGACGGAGCACGCCGTACACCAGCGTATAGCCCAAGGCGATCAAGGCGTAGATCGATCCGTAGGCCAAGCCGGTGACCGTGTCGTACCAGAACAGCTTGCGCAGGCTGGTGACGTCCCAACTGACCCAGCCGTTGTCTGCGAGAACGGTCGACGCCGAATGCAAGAGCATGCGTCAGGGCATCCTTCCCCGGAGCAACGCCCCGGCCGCAGTTCTTGCGCGGCCGGGGCGCCGTTGTTACGTACGTGGGCCTGGTGACCCGGTTCTAGATCGCGTTCAGCTTCTCGATCTGGCCACCCTTGACGATGTAGGACCAGATCGCGATCTTGCCAGCGAGCTCACCGTTCGAACCCCACTGCATGTGCTTGGTGATGCCGTCGGCGCTGTAACCCTTGACGTAGGCCAGCTCGGCGGCCCGGGTCTTGGAACCGTGGTCGATGCCCTGCAGCAGCACCGTGGTGGCGTCGTAGGCCTCGGCCGAGTAGGTCTGCGGCGGCTGACCGAACTTGGCCTGGTACTGCGCAGCGAACGTTGCGCTCGCGTCGGCCGGCACGCACGGGCAGGTGAAGTACACGCCCTCGGCCACACTCTGCCCGGCCAGCTTGATGAAGTTCGGGTCCTTCACACCGTCCGGACCGATGAACTTGCCGGAGTAACCGCCCTGCTTGAGCTGCTGCCAGAACGGGCCGGCCTCCTGGTAGTAACCCGAGTAGAACACCGCATCCGGCTTCGCCTGCTGGATCTTGCCGATCGTCGCCGAGAAGTCCTTCTGCCCGGTCTTGACGTCGTCGGTGCACGTTTGCGCGCTGCCCAGCGTTTCGCTGACCGTCTTGGCCAGGCCGATGCCGTAGTCCGAGTCGTCCTTGATCACGCAGACCGACTTGGCGCCCAGCTGCCCGGTGATGAACTTCGCGGCCGCAGGACCCTGCGACGCGTCGTTGCCCAACCCGCGGAAGAACGTCTTCCAGCCGTTGGTGGTCAGACCCGGGTTCGTGGCCGACGCGGTGATGTGCACCAGCCCGGCCTGCTCGAACGCGGCCCCGGTCGCCTTGGACTCGCCGGAGAACGGCAGGCCCATCACGCCGATGATGGACTTCGTGTTGATGGCCTGGGTGACCACACCCGGCGCCTTGTCCGGGGTGCCTTCCGAGTCGTACTGCTTGAAGCCGACCTGGCAGCCCTTGTTGGCTGCGTTGTGCTGGTCGATCGCGAGCTGCATGGCGTTGCGCTCGGCGATACCCAGTGCGGCGTTACCGCCGTTGATGGTGCCGATGTAGGCGAGCTGCATGCCACTGCTGCACGTCGCCTTGCCGTCGCCGGCCGGCAGAACCGGCTTCAGCGCCTCGGTGGGCGCCGACGATGGCGTCGAAGCGCCGCCCGACGACCCACCCGCGGGTGGCGGAGTGGTGTTGTCCTTCTTGCCCTTGCTCGCACACCCCGCGAGTACCAGCGCACCGAGCGCCGTGATCACGACGGCCGCGCGCACACCGCTATTGCGCACTGACTTGTTCCCTTCCGGATTTTCGCGAGATTGACCCGCCAACGCTGACCTGCGAATAAGCACGACTTCCTCCTCGTTGCGCTTCGTTGCGCCCAGCACAAACACGCTGGATTTCATGCCGCGCTCGGGTGGAGAGAGCCTAGACCCGTCGGATACACGACGGGTCTAGGGGCCAGGGTGCCGTTACCCGCTCGTTATGCGCTGGCCCGCCCCGCGGAACGTCAGCGGCCGGAGTAGTTGGGGGCCTCGACGGTCATCTGGATGTCGTGCGGGTGCGATTCCTTCAGGCCGGCCGCGGTGATCCGGATCAACTGGCCCCGCTCCTGCAGCTCGGCGATGGTGTGCGCCCCGGCGAAGCCCATGCCGGCCTGCAGTCCGCCGACCAGCTGCACGGCGACTGCCGCCAGCGGGCCGCGGTACGGCACCTGACCCTCGACGCCCTGCGGGACGAGCTTGTCGTCGTCGGCGACGTCCTGCAGCCCGTACCGGTCCTTGGAGTAGCTGACCTTCTGCCCGCCCCGCGACTGCATGGCGCCCAACGAGCCCATGCCGCGATACGTCTTGTACTGCTTGCCGTTGATGAAGATCAGCTCGCCGGGCGATTCCTCGCAGCCGGCCAGCAGCGAGCCGAGCATCACGGTGTCGGCGCCGGCGATGATCGCCTTGGGGATGTCGCCCGAGTACTGCAGTCCGCCGTCGCCGATCACCGGCACACCGGCCGGCCGGCACGCGGCCGCCGCTTCCATGATCGCGGTGACCTGCGGGACGCCCACCCCGGCGACCACGCGCGTCGTGCAGATCGAGCCGGGGCCCACGCCCACCTTGACGGCATCCGCGCCGGCGTCGACCAGGGCCTGGGCGCCGGCCCGCGTCGCGACGTTGCCGCCCACGACGTCGACCACGGTGTCGCGCTTGAGCCGGGTCACCATCTCGACGACGGCCCGCGAGTGGCCGTGCGCGGTGTCGACCACGACGAAGTCGACGCCCGCCTCGACCAGGGCCAGCGCGCGCTTGTACGAGTCCTCGCCCACGCCGACGGCGGCGCCGACCACCAGGCGTCCGTGGGCGTCCTTGGTGGCGAGCGGGAACGCCTCACTCTTGGTGAAGTCCTTGACGGTGATCAGCCCGGTGAGCCGGCCACCCGCGTCGACCAGCGGCAGCTTCTCGACCTTGTGGCCGGCCAGCAGTTTGAGCGCGTCGTCGCGACTCACTCCGACCGGTGCGGTGACGAGCGGCATCGGCGTCATGACATCGCGGACCAGGCGGGACTGATCGGTCTCGAAGCGCATGTCCCGGTTGGTGACGATGCCGAGCAGCACCCGGTTCTCGTCGACGACAGGCACGCCGGAGATGCGGTAGCGCGCGCACAGGGCTTCGACGTCGGCGAGCGTGGCGTCCGGCGAACACGTGACCGGGTTGGACACCATGCCGGCCTCGGAGCGCTTGACCAGGTCGACCTGGCTGGCTTGATCCTCGACGGACAGGTTGCGGTGCAGCACGCCCACGCCGCCCTGCCGGGCCATGGCCACCGCCATCCGCGCCTCGGTGACGGTGTCCATCGCCGAGGACAGCAACGGGATCCGGGCGACGATGTTGCGGGTGATCCGGGCGGTCGTGTCGGCGTCGCCAGGGATCACGTCGGACTCGCCGGGCAGCAGCAGGACGTCGTCGAAGGTCAAGCCGAGGGGCAGGTCGGGGTTGGCCATAACTCATCCTACGGGCGCTGAGCGCACCGTCGCGCGCCGAGGTATCGCCGCCACTCCATCCGACTTTGCCCCGCGGAGACACGCTGCGCGATCCCCTCAGCGTGCTCACGCGGGGCAAAGACGCACCTCACCGTCGCTGGCAGTTCGCTGGCTGTCCCAGGTGCCACTCAGGGTCGGCCCTCCATCGTGCGTCGAGCTAGCACGAAGGAAAACCAGGGTGGCTGCCCCATCGTTCGACGGGGCGGCTCAGGGTCGGATAGTGACGAAAGTCAGGGTCGACTCAGGACGAACCCGAATGGTGAAGGTCAGCGCCAACCGAGAGGCTCGTACGCATGACGATGACGACTGCTGTCGACGCGGGAATCGCCGCCCGCGCGATCAACCTGGTCAAGATCTACGGCTCCGGCGACAACCGGGTGCACGCGCTCGACGGGTTGTCCGTCGAGTTCCGCCGCGGCGAGTTCACCGCGATCATGGGCCCGTCGGGATCCGGCAAGTCCACGCTGATGCACTGCCTGGCCGGCCTCGACGTCGCGACGTCCGGAACGGTGGCGATCGGCTCCACCGACCTCACCGGGCTGTCCGACAAGAAGATGACCAAGCTGCGGCGCGACCGCATCGGCTTCGTGTTCCAGGCCTACAACCTGGTGCCGACGTTGACCGCGCTCGAGAACATCACGCTGCCGCTGGACATCGCCGGCCGCAAACCCAACCCGCAGTGGCTGCAGCAGATCATCCACACCCTGGGCCTGGCCGACCGGCTCACACACCGGCCCAGCGAGCTGTCCGGCGGGCAGCAGCAGCGCGTGGCCTGCGCCCGGGCGCTGGTCAGCCAGCCCGAGATCATCTTCGGCGACGAGCCCACCGGCAACCTCGACTCACGATCCAGCGGTGAGGTGCTCGGCATCCTGCGCAACTCGGTCAACCAGCTCGGCCAGACGGTCGTGATCGTCACGCACGACCCGCGGGCCGCGTCGTACGCGGATCGGGTCGTGTTCCTCGCCGACGGCCACATCGTCGACGAGATGCGCCAGCCCACCGCCGACGGCGTCCTCGATCGCATGAAGCGGCTGGAAGTCTGATGCTCGGGGGCAAAGCCATGCGCCGGGTGTCGCGGCGCAACCTGGTGGCGCACAAGGTTCGGCTGGTGCTGACCGTGGTCTCGGTCGTGCTGGGCACCGCGTTCGTCGCCGGGTCATTCGTCTTCACCGACACGCTCAAGCACACGTTCAACGGCATCTTCGGCGACGCCGACAAGGGCGTGGACGTCCGCGTCGATGCGCGCAAGAGCGCCAACCCGGGCGTACCGCTGACGCTGGCGAACCAGATCAAGTCGATACCCGGTGTGCGCGCGGTGCAGCTCGAGGCGAACGCGCCGCTCGTGCTGATCGGCAAGGACGGCAAGCGGATCAGCTCCGGCGGTGCGCCCAGCGAGGGCTCCATCTGGAACCCACCCGGCGAGTCGATCAAGGAGCCGCCGACGTTCGTGGCCGGCCACGCCCCGACGGCGCCCGGCCAGGTCGTCATCAACGAGAAGGCCGCCGACAAGGGCAAGCTCGCTGTCGGCGACCACACCAAGGTCGTGTTGCCGTCGCGCGGCGTGATCCCGGTGACGATCACCGGCATCTACCACACCAAGACGCAGACCGGCGGCTTCGTCGGCGTCGAGTTCACCAAGCAGCAGGGGCTTCAGCTGTTCACCGACGGGTCGCACGTCGACGCGGTGAGCATCGCCGGCGCCGGCGGGGTGTCCGAGCAGGCGCTGCGCGACCGGGTGGCCAAGCTGCTGCCCGCCGATCTGCGCGCCAAGACCGGCGACCAGGTTCGCAAGGACGACCGCGACTCGGTGGCCCAGGCGCTGTCGTTCATCAACATCTTCCTGCTCGCGTTCGGCGGCATCGCGCTGATCGTCGGGACGTTCATCATCTACAACACGTTCACGATGATCATCTCCCAGCGGGTGCGCGAGCTGGCGTTGCTGCGGGCGATCGGCGCCGGACGCAAGCAGGTCCGCAGCTCGGTGCTGTTCGAGGCGACCCTGATCGGCGCCATCGGCGGGGCACTAGGCGTCGGCGGAGGCATCGGGCTAGCCATCGGGCTGCGCTCGCTGCTCGACGCGTTGGACGTCGGGCTGCCGAGCGGCTCGTTGGTGATCAGCCCGCGGACGGTGATCATCTCGCTGCTGGTCGGCACGATCGTCACGCTGGTCTCGGCGCTGGCCCCGGCCCGGCGCGCGTCCAAGACGCCACCGGTGGCGGCCATGCGCGAGGGGCTCTCGTCCGGGCAGACGTCGCTGGGCCGTCGCTCGCTCATCGGCGCGGTGGTCACCGCGCTCGGCCTGGCCGGCGCGATCCGCGGTGCGACCATCGACAACAACGGGTCGGGCGCGGCGCTCATCGGACTGGGGCTGCTCGTCACCGGCGCCGGTGTGCTGTTGCTCGCCCCGGTGCTGTCCCGGTACATCATCGGCGGGTTGGGCACCGTGGTGGCCAGGCCGTTCGGCCCCGTCGGACGGTTAGCCCGCACGAACTCGGTGCGCAATCCCCGGCGTACGGCCGCCACCGCGTTCGCGCTCACCGTCGGGCTCATGCTCGTCAGCGGTATCGCGGTGATCGGCTCGTCGACCAAGGCCAGCATCAACTCGCTGATCGACAACAACGTCAAGGCCGACTACATACTGCAGGGTACGGGTCAGACGCCGCTGCCGTTGCCGGCCATCCAGGCAGCCGCCAAGGTGCCGGGCGTGCAGTCGATGACCGAGCTGCATCCGGTGATCACCACCATCAACGGCGACGACGCCGACGGCACCGGCGTGGACGGTCCGCTGGCCGCGGTCGCCAAGATCGAGTACCGCCAGGGCGGCGGCCCGATCACCGGCACCAACCTGCAGGTGTCGCAGACGAAGGCCAAGGACAAGCACTGGAAGCTCGGCGATCACGTCACGATGGCGACCCCGGGCGGGGCGTCGGTCACGACGACGATCACCGGCATCTACAAGGACGACGAGCTGCTGTCCGACTGGCTGGTGTCCGGTGACACGTACCGCAAGCTGACGCCGTCGAGCCGCTACTCCGACTTCGTGGGGCTGGTGAAGGCGGTACCCGGCACGTCGCCCGAGGCGTTGCGGGCCGGCCTGGAGAAGGCCACCGACCCCTACTACACGGTCGACGTCAAGAACAAGGAGGAGTTCAAGGGGCAGCAAGCCGACCAGATCAACGGCCTGCTGGGCTTGCTGTACGGCCTGCTGGGCCTGGCGATCATCATCTCGATCCTGGGCATCATCAACACGTTGGCCCTGTCGGTGGTCGAACGACGGCGCGAGATCGGCATGCTGCGCGCCGTGGGCCTGTTACGGGCTCAGCTGCGCCGCACGGTGTACATCGAGTCGCTGCTCATCGCCGTGTTCGGGGCCGTGCTCGGTGTGGCGATCGGCCTGACGTTCGGGGCGCTGTTCACGCATCGCCTGAAGGACCAGGGCCTGAACGTGCTGCAGATCCCGTGGGGCCAGGCGGTGCTGTTCCTGGTGATCGCCGCCGTGGTCGGTGTCCTGGCCGCCCTGTGGCCGGCCGCCCGAGCCGCGCGGACGAAACCGCTGGAGGCCATCGCCGAAGGCTGACCGTCGCCCGGCCGGCCGAGGTGTATCCGCCTCGGCCGGCCGGATCCAGGTTGAGCCACCCGGATCCACGTTGAGTGGTGCGTTATCGGTCGAGTGGTGCGTTGTAACGCGCCACTCGACGCGAAACGCACCACTCAACTGGTAGTTGGGATCGACTTCCTCGGGGGGAGGTTGGCCATCCGGCGGGGTCACGCTCTACCGTGGAGGGCGTGACTGCACACCCCGGCGGCCGTCGATGACTACCGAAGACGGTCCGGTCGACCCGTTCCTCAACGATCCGCACGATCCTGCGGCCGTCCTCGACGACCTGGACGACGCCGCACCGGTCGAGCCGCTGAGCGACGACGAGCGCGCCGAGGTGCTGGCCGATCTGCACGAGCTGGCCGAGTTCCAGCGGGCCCTGGCGCCCCGCGGCGTGCTCGGGGTGGCCGTCGAGTGCGCCGACTGCGGTGAACAACACTTCTTCAGCTGGGACCTGATGGCCGCCAACCTGCGCGCCCTGATCGGTGAGGGGCGCACGCACGTGCACGAGCCGGCATTCGAGCCGGACCCGGACGCCTTCGTCAGCTGGGACTACGCCCGCGGCTACACCGACGCCACGAAGGCCGAGAGCATCCGGCGGTTATAGCCCCGGCTTGAGCGCCGGGCTCTTCGCGCGAGCGCACCCAACCTCATCCGCCGGATTCGGCTCCGGTCTCGCCCCACTCGCAAGCTCGGGGGCAATCCCAGATCCGAGCGCTCCTTCGTCACTCCCGCGCCGCGCGGCCGGCGGGCTCTTCGCGCGAGCGCTCATCGCGTTCGCGGTCGGGCCTGGTGTGGCCGCCTTCCGCTGCTGCTGCAGACGCCTAGTTGGGGTTGCCTGCCCTAACATTTGCCTTCCATGCACACGCATAGCTCACATCTTCTTCACACGCACGACAGACCGCCCCAACAAATTTGGCCGGACGAGCGTCACCTTTCCTCCGTTCACTCTTTGGATGAACGTGGGGGCCAAACGGGCAGTGATCAACTGACTGCTCTAGGTCGGAGGGAAGGCGAGGAATGGCGGAAGTTCGTAGGCTCACCGTGCCGCGACAGGGAGCCTGGGAATGGCAACTGCGGGCAGCGTGTCGCGGCACAGACACCCAGGTCTTCTATCACCCGGAAAATGAACGTGGGCCTTCGCGGCGACGCCGCGAAATCCGGGCGAAGCAGATCTGCAGGGACTGCCCGGTCGTGACAAATTGCCTGCGTTGGGCATTGTCCGTACGCGAGCCGTACGGCGTGTGGGGTGGCTTGTCGGTCGAGGAGCGCGAGGCGCTGCTCACCTCCCAACCAGCGTAAGCACTACAGCAGTCGGCGCATGTCGCCACTCCGCAAGGGGTGTGCGACATGCGCCGACTGCTGTCCGGCGTTAGACACCCCGATCGTGCAACTCTCGGCCGCGTCAGGCGGCCGAGAGTTGCACG
>DASXYE010000323.1:0-5730 GCA_036502695.1 Jatrophihabitantaceae bacterium | reverse complement strand
CCTGCAGCTCGGCCAGCTCCACCTTCGGGTACCGATCCACAGCCTGGCTGTACACATTGCGGACGCCCAGCCGGGCCAGCACGTCGCCGGCGAACGTGTCCCGGCCCAACACCATCCAGGGCCGCCGCCAGATCGGGACGGCGGCGGTGCGGACCGCGCCTGGCGACGCCGCCGCCCACGCCGCCTCGGCGTTGTCCAGCCAGGCTGGACGTTCCACCCGGCACGCGAGCCGCAGCATCCGATCCAGCGACGTGAACGCCTCGGCGACGGTGCGCACCTGCGTCACCCAGACCGGGACGCCGGCGGCGCGCAGCGCGTCCAGATCGGGCGGACGGTTCTCCTCCTCGTTGGCCAGCACGACGTCGGGCGCTAGCGCGACGATGCGGGCGACGTCCGGGTTCTTGGTGCCGCCGATGCGGGTCACGTCCAGCGCCGGCGGGCACCAGTCGGTGACGCCGGCCAGCAGTCCGGGCGCCGTCGCGGCCACCGACTCGGACAGCGACGGCACGAGCGACACGACCCGGCTCACCCGGTCCTGCACGGCCACTGGCAGACCCAGGTCATCGCGCATCACACTGCAGGCTACGACGCAGTTGCTCGCGCGGGACAACGTCCGGGCGATGCAGAAGCGTTGCCTATCTGAGAGCCTGACCGAGGCACAGGAGGCAACGGGAGGCTCGGTGACGTTCGACGAGTTCGCGGCGACGCGGCTCGATGCTGTGCTGCGTTTCGCCGTGGTACTCACGAACGACAAGGGACTTGCCGAAGACGTCGTCCAGGAGGTGCTGATCCGTGCTCATCAGCGCTGGATCCAGATCGGGGCCATGGAACATCCCGAGGCGTACGTCCGGCGCATGGTCGTCAACGAGTTCCTGTCCTGGCGGCGCAAGTGGGCGCGCTACATCCCGCAGGCCGACGTCGACCCCGACATCCGGACGGAGGATCACGCGCAGACCCAGGCCGACCGCTCGGCGCTGCTCGCCGAGGTGGCCAAGCTGCCGCGCCGGCAGCGGGCCGTCCTGGTGTTGCGCTATTACGAAGGCCTGTCCGACGCCCAGATCGCCGAGGTCCTGGGCTGCGCCGAGACGACGGTGCGCGGCTACGCGTTCCGCGGGCTCGCGGCGCTGCGCATCGAGCTGAAGTCGGCGGAGCTGAGATGAGATCTGAGGACGACCTGCGCGCGGCCTTCACCGACAGGGCCGCCGAGGCCCCGGCCGCCGAGGACGTGGCCCGGGCCGTGCGGCGGGAGGTCTCCAAGCCGCCGCGGCCCCGCCGCTGGCTGGCGCCGGCGGTCGCGGTCGCCGCCGCTGCGGCGGTCGGCGTCCCCCTCGCCCTGGCGATCTCGCATTCGTCCAACTCCTCGAGCAAGAAGGCCGACTCGGGCGGCCGGGCGAGTTCGGTGCCGCGGTCCGCGGCCGGAGGCGCGGGTGCCGGTTCGGCGAACGAGGGCTCGGCGGGCGGCGCGAGCTCGGCGGCCGCGAAGCCGCGCGTCCCCGGCCCGAACCCGGGCGCGGCGTCCCTGCCGCTGTGCAGCCCGGATGATGTCTCCGTGTCCGTGCGTCGCGATGGCGCTGCGGGCGCGCTGCTTGTCACCTCACGCGGTCCCGCCTGCCGGATCGCCCGGGTGCCGAGCCTGCGATGGCCGAGCGGTTCCACGACGGTCGGCACCCAGCAGGACACCAATCACGACAAGGTCAACCCGGCGAGCTTCGGCGTGCTGCCGCCCGACAGCACGGCGTCGGGCACCGTGCAGTGGACCGGCTGCGGGCTGCCGGACGGCACGGTCGTCTACGTCGACTGGGGCGACGGTCCGGTCGCGGTGAACGTCGCGGCGGCATCCGCTCCGACCACCTGCACCACAACGCCGGCGCCGACCAAATCGGTGCTGCGGGTGTCCCCGCTGAGCGGGCTGTCCTGAGCGACGCGGACCCCGATTCGCTCACGTCGCTCATCAGGTCCATATCAGGCCGGTCACGTACCCTCTTCGGTGTGAGAAGCCGGGCCGTGATCGACTACGCGCTGCAACGCCGCGCGCGGTTGACCGACGTCGCCCGCGGCCGGGTGTCCCGTGACGAGGTGTGCGACGCGCACCCGTATCTGCGCCTGGCCGCCCGCCATTACGGCGAACCCGCCGCGAACGCCTGCCCGGTTTGTGACAAGACCCGGCTCAGCCTGGTGCACTACGTCTACGGCGACGCTCTGGGCAAATCGGCCGGACAGGCCAAGGCCCGCGCCGAACTCGCCCGCATGGCGGCCACCCTGCCGGAATTCGATGTGTACGTCGTCGAGGTGTGCCTCGACTGCGGCTGGAACCACCTGGTCCGCTCGTACGCGCTGGGGGCCGTTTCCGCGTGAGCGACGCTGCTCTGCCACCTCCACCCCCACGCATCCCCCGCCGACTGGATCCGTACAAGCGACGCCGCATCGAAGAGCGCCTGCCGCAGTGGTGGCAGGCGCGGCGGCAACGCAAGCGCGAACGGTTGCTGCGGATGTCGCGGGCCAAGCGCATCTGGCGCCGCATCGGGCTGGACTTCGTCTGGCTGCTGAGCTTCGTCGCGGCGATCATGGTCGCCGCCGTGGTGTTGTTCTACACGCTCTCGAACGTGCCCCGTCCCGAGGACCTGCCCGTGCCGCAGGTGGCGCTGGTGCAGTACTCGGACGGTTCGACGCTGACCCGCATCGGCACGACGAACCGCATCCCGGTGCCGCTGGCCAAGGTGCCCGAATCGGTGCGCTGGGCCGTCCTGGCCGCCGAGGACCGCAACTTCTACAAGGAGCCCGGCGTCTCGATCAAAGGCACGCTGCGCGCCGCGCTGAACGACCTGCACGGCGGTGACACCCAGGGCGGCTCGGGCATCACCCAGCAGTACGTCAAGAACGCCTACCTGAACTCGTCGCGCACCCTGACCCGCAAGCTGCGCGAGCTGGCGATCGCGGTGAAGCTGTCCCGGCAGTACTCCAAGGACCAGATCCTCGAGTGGTACCTCAACACCGTGTACTTCGGACGCGGCACGTACGGCATCGAGGCCGCGTCCGAAGCGTATTTCGGCGTGGACGTCAGCAAGCTGAACGTCGCGCAGGGCGCGCTGCTCGCCGGGCTGCTGCGCGCGCCGAGCTACTACGACCCGCGACAGAACCCCGGGCCGTCGCGGGATCGGTGGAACTACGTCATGGACGGGCTGGTCAGCACCGGGCACCTCAGCGCCGAGCAGTTGCCGAAGATCAAGTTCCCGACGACGAAGCCGGATCGCTCACAACCGGTCAGCGACCCGAACGGGCTGATCGGCGACGCGGTCACGACCGAGCTCGAACAGCTCGGCATCGACGAGGCGACGATCAACACCAAGGGCCTGCGCATCCGCACGACGATCGACCGCAACGCCCAGGCCGATGCGATCAACGCGATCCGGACGACGTTCACCGGGCTGACCGCCAAGCAGCGCACCATGAAGAACGCGCTCGTCGCCGAGAACCCGCAGACCGGCGCCATCCTGGCCTACTACGGCGGGCCGAACGGCAAGAACTACGCCGGCCAGGAGGACTACTTCGACTACGCCGGGCAGGGTTGGCGCCCACCCGGGTCGTCGTTCAAGCCGTACACGCTGGCCACGGCGCTGACCCAGAACCTCAAGGGCAAGAAGCCGTCGTACGCGATCAACTCCGTCGTCGACGGCAGCCAGACCCGGGTCATCGACGGCACGACGATCAGCAACGACCCGAGCGATGCCCAGTACAGCGGGCACGTCACGCTGGCCTTCGCGATGAAGGTGTCGCTGAACACCGCCTTTGACGGGCTGGCCAACGACATCGGCCCGGGCAACGTCGCGGCGACGGCGTGGGCGGCCGGCATCCCGAAGACCCACGCCGGCAAGACAACCCTGCAGAGCGCCAACGGCAAGACCGGGTTCGGCATCGGCATCGGCGACTACCCGGTGCGGCCCATCGACCAGGCCGTCGGCTTCGGCACGTTCGCGGCGGGCGGCGTCGCGCACCCGGGCTACCTCGTGCAGCAGGTCACCGACGCGAACGGCAAGGTGCTGTACAAGCGCAAGGACCCCAAGAGCACGGCGAAGCGGGCGATGGATCCGCGCGTGGCCAACGACGTGACGCTGACGCTCGAGCCGGTGGCCGGGTTCTCCGACGTCGGGCTGGCCAACGGGCGGATGTCGGCGGCCAAGACGGGTACGGAGGGCATCCTGTCCGGGCCGAACGCCGGCCACAACAGCGACGCCTGGATGGTCGGCTACACCCCGCAGGTCAGTACCGCGGTGTGGGTGGGCAGCGGCGATTCCACGCACGCGATCTACAACGCCTCCGGCGGCAACGAGTACGGCCGCGACCTGCCGGGCAAGGCCTGGAAGCTGTTCATGGACACCTACCTGTCCAACCAGCCCGGCGCGCAGATGCCGACCAGCCAGCAGATCTTCAACGGCCAGGACTCGTACACGCCGCCGCCGAGCACGCCCAGCACCCCGCCGTCCACGCCGCCGCCGAGCACGCCCACCAGCCCGCCGTCCACGCCGTCGTCGCCCAGCACGCATCCCTCGTCGCCGTCGTCGCCGACCTCGCCCAGCGTGCCGCCGCCGGGCAGCAGCTCGCGGCCCCCGTCGACGCCGCCCGGCCGCCCGACGTCGCCGACCCCCTAGCGCTCTGACCGGTTTTGGCCGGCCGGCCGCAAATAGCGGCCTGGACGGCCAAAAGCGTCGCAAAGGCGCCCATGCGAGGATGCCCCGGTGACGCACGCGGCCCCGGCGGACCCGGTTCCGAGCCGCACCGACCCGACCGTGTGGCGCGCCAGCCGGATGATCGGCGGCCCCTGGGGTCGCTACGCGGTGTCCACCTCGTGGTGGACGCCGTTGCGCGTGCTGCTGCTGCTCGCCGCGTTCACGTTGCTGCTCGCATACGGCGAGAAGGCCCCGTGCGCCGACGGCAGCTGGACCGGCAACAAGCAGTACACGCACGCCTGCTATTCGGACGTCATCCCGCTCTGGGGCGCCGAGCGGCTCGACGTCGGCGCCGTGCCCTACCGCGACAACGCCGTCGAGTACCCGGTGCTGACCGGCGGGTTCATGTGGGCCACCGCCGGCATCACCCGCGGGCTGCACGCGATCTTCGACACCCAAGACGCCGGCGTGCTGTTCGCGATGGTCACCTGCCTGTTCCTCGCCGCGTGCGGGCTGCTCGTCGTGGCCGGCACGGCGGGGGCCGCCGGGCGACGACCGTACGACGCGGCGATCTTCGCGCTGAGTCCGCTGCTCGTGTTCCACGCCTTCTCGAACTGGGACCTGCTCGCGATGGCGCTGGCGTCGTGCGCGTTGTGGGCCTGGGCGAGATCCAAACCGGTGGCCGCCGGCGTCCTGATCGGGCTGGGCACCGCGGCCAAGCTGTACCCGATCCTGCTGCTCGTGCCGATCGCCATCCTGGCCATCCGCACCGCGCGGTATCGCGCCGCCATCTGGTGCGCCGTGGCGACCGCCGCCGCCTGGCTGGCGGTCAACCTGCCGATCGCCGCGGGCTATTACCCGGGCTGGCGGGAGTTCTACTCGTTCAGCGCCGACCGCGACGCCGAGGCCAGCACGTTCTGGTTCATCGGCCACTACCTGGCCAAGACAGGGATCGGCAACGGCTACCCGCCGGGCTGGTCACCGCCCGGTGTCGCGGTCGCGGCGGTGCTGCTGTTGGCCCTGGCCGGCGTGGCTGCGGCCGGGTTGCTGGCCCCGGTGCGTCCGC
>DASXYE010000322.1:0-5603 GCA_036502695.1 Jatrophihabitantaceae bacterium | reverse complement strand
TTCGGGCGTCGAGTGCGCGGACACGACGTCGTCGAAGGTCCGCTTCATGTCCAGCATCATCGCGAACAGCTCGCCGCCCTTGCGGCCGGTGCCCTTGACGCGACGGGGGGTGTTGTCCAGCTCGGTGAGCCCCATCGACTGAGCCAGCCGGCGGGCCGGATCGATCGTCAACACGACGGCGCGGCGCCCGGCGTCGGCCGCCCGCAGCGCCAGCGCCGCCGCGGTGGTGGTCTTGCCGACCCCGCCGCTGCCGCAGGTGACGATGATGCGGGTCGCCTCGTCGCGCAGCAGCGCGTCGACGTCGAAGGCGGGCGGCCGCCGGCGCGGACTCACGACTCGTCCACGAAGTAGCCGGCCAGTTCGATCAGCTCGCCGAGGTCGACGGGCGGGGTAAGGTCGGGCAGTTCGATGCGGGGTGCCGCGACCGCGGTCAGCCGGGCCCGGTTCTCGGCCTGGACGGCCTGCCGGTCGGCGTACTCGGCGAGCTGACCGGCCAGCGCCTCGGCCCGCGACTCGTCCACTCCGGCAGCGGACAGTCCGTGCCGCAGCTCGGCGACGTCCACCTGGCCGTCGGCGCTGACCTGCCCGTCTGCGACCAGCGTCGGCCGAGCCCGGTTCACCACCACGGCCCCGAGATGGAAGCCGTTGGCGGTCAGCTCGGCCGCGGCGTCGATCGTCTCCTGGACCGGCATCTCCTCGAGCAGGGTGACGAGGTGGATGGCGGTCCGCCGGCTGTGCAGCAGGTCGAGCACGCCGACGCTCTGCCGGTTGATGGGACCGGCCTTGGTCAGGTTGGCGACCTCGGTGGTGGCGTCCAGGAACTGGCGGATGCGCCCGGTCGGCGGCGCGTCGAGCACCACGGCGTCGTAGGCGAACCGGCCGGACTTGTCGGTACGGGTGGTGGCCTCCTTGACCTTGCCGGTCAGCAGCACGTCGCGCACGCCGGGGGCCAGCGTGGTGGCGAAGTCGATGGCACCCATCCGCTTCAACACCCGGGCGGCCCGCTTGAGGTTGTAGAACATCTCGAGGTACTCGAGCAGCGCCAGCTCCGGATCGACGGCCAGCCCCAGGACCTCGCCGTTGCCGGGGGCGGTGGCCAGATGCCGTTCCTCGTACGGCAGCGCCGGCACGTCGAACAGCTGGGCCAGCGCCTGGCGGCCCTCGACCTCGACGAGCAGCGTGCGCTTGCCGCCCTCGGCCAGCGCCACGGCCAGGGCGGCGGCCACCGTGGTCTTGCCGGTGCCGCCCTTGCCGCTGACGACGTGCAGCCGGGCGTCGGCCGGGATGCCGGGCACGGTGCCGCGCACGGTCGCAGCGGCTGTACTTGCGGGGGCAACCACGTGGTCAGGGTAAGAGATGTGTCTGAGCGTCGTCGCTTCGTCGCCGCCTAGGGTGGCGCACATGACATCGCCTCTCGCCCGCCTGGCCGAGCTCGGCATCGAGTTGCCGCCCGCAGTCGCCCCGCTCGCCGCCTACGTCCCGGCCGTGCGAACCGGCTCGCTGGTGTACACCGCCGGCCAGTTGCCGCTCGTCGACGGCGAGCTGCTCGCGTCCGGCAAGGTCGGCGGCGAAGTGTCGCCGGACCGGGCAGTCGAGCTGGCCCGGACGTGTGCCCTGAACGCCCTGGCCGCCGTGCACTCGCTCGTCGGCCTGGACGCCGTGGTGCGCGTCGTGAAGGTGGTCGGCTTCGTGGCGTCCACCCCGGAGTTCACCGGGCAGCCGCTGGTCGTGAACGGCGCCAGCAACCTGCTCGGCGAGGTGTTCGGCGATGCCGGGGCGCACGCCCGCTCGGCGGTCGGCGTCGCGGTACTGCCCCGCGATGCGCCCGTCGAGGTCGAGCTGATCGTCGAGGTGCGATGACGGTCCCGATCCGCGATGCGGCCACCGTCGTGCTGCTGCGCGACGGGGCGTCCGGCCTCGAGGCGTGGCTGCTGACCCGGGTGGCCCGGATGGCGTTCGCCGCCGGCATGACCGTGTTCCCGGGCGGACGGGTCGAGGCGTCCGACGCCGACCTGCCCTGGGTGGGCGCGCCGCCGGCCGATGCCGCGCTGGTGGGCGCCGCCGTCCGCGAGACGTTCGAGGAGACCGGCGTGCTGCTCGGCGTTCCTGGGCTCGATCTCGGTTCCGCCCGGGCGGACGTCGAGGCCGGCCACATGGGGTTCGGCGACCTGCTGCGCTCGCGCGGCGTCGCGATCGACGCGGCCGGACTGCACCCGTGGGCCCGCTGGGTGACGCCGGAAGGTGAGTCGCGCCGCTACGACACGCGGTTCTTCGTGGCGGCGCTTCCGTCCGGCGCGGTGCCGGCGGCGGTGACCAGCGAGGCGGCGCACGCCGGGTGGCTGGGCGTCGGCGCGGCGCTGGCCGAGAACCAGCGGGGCGAGCGGGCGATGATGCCGCCGACGATCATCACGCTGCGCTCGATCGCGGAGTTCGGCACCGCGGCCGACGTGCTCGCCGCGGCGCCGGGCCGGTCGCTGCAGCCGGTGCGCCCGGTGCTGCACGTCGAGGCCGACGGCGCCCGGGTCGAGCTGCCGGACGGGACGTCGATGCGGTTCCCGAAGTGAGCTCCTACGAGACGCCGCGGGTCGTGACGCCGTACGCGACGGTGGTGCTGGCCGCCAACCCGGGCATCATGACCCTGGACGGCACGAACACCTGGCTGCTGCGCGCGCCTTCCGCGGAGGACGCCGTGGTGGTCGACCCGGGACCGCTGGACGAGACGCACCTGGCCGTCGTGGTGGCCGCCGCCGGACGGGTGTCCAGCATCCTGCTGACCCACGGGCACATCGACCACAGCGAGGGCGCCGCGCGGCTGCACGACCTGACCGGGGCCCCGGTGCGGGCGCTCGATCCGGCGCACCGGCTGGGCTCCGAGGGCCTGACCGAGGGTTCCGTCGTGGCGGCCGCCGGCGTGGAGCTGCGCGTGTGGGCCACCCCGGGGCACACCGCCGACTCGCTGTCGTTCCTGCTCGCGGCCGACGGGCCGCCGGCCGTGCTGACCGGCGACACCATTCTCGGCCGGGGCACCACCGTGGTGGCCTACCCCGACGGCGACCTCGGCTCCTACCTGGCGTCGCTGCGCCGGCTGCGCGAACTGGGCGACGCGACGGTGCTGCCCGGGCACGGCCCGGAGCTGCCGGCCGCCGGGTCCGTCGCGGACGCCTACCTCGCGCACCGGGCCGAGCGCCTGGACCAGGTCCGCGCCGCGCTGTCCGATCTGGGCCCGGACGCGTCGGCCCGGGCAGTCGTCGAGCACGTGTACACCGACGTCGACCCGGTGTTGTGGGACGCCGCCGAGCTGTCCGTCCGCGCCCAGCTCGCCTATCTACGCGGCGAGCGCGCCGACTAGCCCGTCGACGAAGCGGGTGAGCGTCGAGCCGTCCTCGGCGCCGTGGTGCGGGTTCAGCTCGGTGACGGTGAGCGCGCTGAGGTTGGGGGCCCGCAGCAGCTCGGTGAGCGCGGCGATGACCGGGTCGAGCGGCAGGCCCTGGGCCCGGCCGGCGTTCTCCGACAACGGCAGGTCGTTGAAGTCGATCAGGTCGACGTCGAAGTGGACGAGCAGCTGGTCGAACCCGGCCATCGCCTCGCGGGCCTCGTGCGCGGCGCCCACCGGATCGCGCCGGATGCGCTGGGCGCTGGTGACGGCGAGGTCGTGCTCGGCCAGCAGATCGCGCTCACCGGGCGTCAGCCGGTTCTGGTCGACCCCGACGTAGTGAACCTGCCCGGCGTCGAGCACCGCCGCACCGGGGAC
The DNA here is from genome assembly GCA_036502695.1 of Jatrophihabitantaceae bacterium. GTDB lineage: Bacteria > Actinomycetota > Actinomycetes > Mycobacteriales > Jatrophihabitantaceae > DASXRA01. The sequence continues at coordinate 1,852 of DASXYE010000322.1, read as the reverse complement.
GGCGGTTGCCGCCCCGATCAGGTGCGACACCACCATCCAGTCCAGCGCTCCCTGGTCGGTGGTGGTCGGCGTGTTGAGGTCGGCGTGCAGGTCGAGGTAGATCAGCCCGACGGTGCCCGGCTTGTGGGTGTGGCCGGCCGCCACGCCCAGCTCGACCGAGCAGTCGCCGCCGAGGACGAGCAGCGGCCGGTCGGCGTCGAGCTGTTCGACCCGCGTCGCCAGACGGCGGGTGATGTCGGCGACGGCTGCGACGTTCTGCGCGTCCGGGCGGCTGGCGTCCGGGGTCCAGCGCTGCCGGGGCAGGTCGCCGGCGTCGTCGACCTCGACCCCGGCTGCACGGAGCCGGTCGAGCAGGCCCGCCCTGCGCAGCGCGGCGGGCGCATCCTCCTGGCCGGGGGCGAACGCGCCCATGCTGGTCGGGACCCCGAGCACTCGCAGCGTGGCAACCATCTATCGAGAATCGCCGGTTAGCAGTGGTTGGTCAACCGAATTGGCCGATACCCTCGGCACATGGCAGACCTGGCCAGTCGCGACGCTCCCGGGCGGCTCGAGGTCGTGCGCGCCTTCGTCAACACCCGTGATCTGGAAGCCGGCACCGACGCGCTGGCCGGCCCGTCCGAGCTGGCCGAGCACCTTGCCGCCTGGCAGTTGCTGACGCCGGGCGCCCGGCTCGGCGCGTCCGACCTGCATTCGGCGGTCGAGCTGCGCGAGGCACTGCGGGTCTTGCTGCGCGCGCACAACGGCCAGCCCGTCGACACGGCGCCCGCTGTCGACACCCTCAATCGGCTCACCGCGCTGGCCGGCGTGCGTCCGGCGATGGCCTACGGCGGATCGGTCGGCTACCACGTCGTGCGCAGCGGCGGGATCGGCGCGCTGGGCGCCCTCGTCGCGATCGTCTACGCCGCCGAGGCTCAGGGCGTGTGGGCCCGGCTCAAGGCCTGCGCCGCCGACGACTGCCACTGGGCCTACTACGACGCGTCCCGCAACCGGGCGTCGCGGTGGTGCCACATGGAGCTATGCGGCAACCGCGCCAAAGGTCAAGCCTTCCGAGCCCGCAAGGCTGACATCGCCGACTGAATCGCGAGTTGTCCGCGCTTGGCGACGTCGGAGCACCGCGAAGCGCGGACGACTGTCAGCGAGTGGGTTAGCGCGCGCGGCGCGCCAGGCGTTCGCGGTCGAGGATGACGACGCTCTTGCCCTCCAGACGCAGCCAGCCCCGGGAGGCGAAGTCGGCCAGCGCCTTGTTGACGGTCTCGCGCGAGGCGCCGACGAGCTGGGCCAGCTCTTCCTGGGTCAGGTCGTGCGTGACCCGCAGCTGGCCGCCGTCGACCGAGCCGAACTTCTGCGCGAGCTGCAGCAGCTGCTTGGCCACCCGGCCGGGCACGTCGACGAAGATCAGGTCCGCCAGCATCGTGTTGGTGCGGCGCAGCCGTCGGGCCACGACGCGCAGCAGCTGCATCGCGATCTGCGGACGTTCGTGGGCCCACTTGTGCAGGGCGTCCTTGGGCAGGCGGGCCAGCCGGGCATCGGTGACGACGACGGCGGTGGCGGTGCGCGGACCCGGGTCGAACAGCGACAGCTCGCCGAACTGGTCGGACGGGCCCATGACGGCGACCAGGTTCTCGCGGCCATCCGAGGACCGGCGGCCGAGCTTCACCTTGCCGGCCAGCACGATGTAGAGGCTGTCGCCGGGCTCGCCTTCGTGGAACAGGATTTGCCCGCGGGCGACCTCGACGATCTCGAACTCGTTGGCCAGTGCTTCCACGTCGGTAGCGTCTACCCCTTGGAACAGACCGGCCTTGCGCAGCGCTTCGTCCATGTCAGCTCCTTAATCGGCAGATCGCGTCGCAAC
>DASXYE010000321.1:0-7172 GCA_036502695.1 Jatrophihabitantaceae bacterium | reverse complement strand
CCACGCTCGCCGTCGTCAAGGCGGTGCAGCGGGCCAACCACCTGCCCGCGACCGGCATTCTCGGCCCGTCCACCTGGAAACTGGCCTGGACCGGCACCTACACCAAGCCGATCGTCGCGCCGAAGTGGACGGCGCCGCAGTACTACTCGGCGGGCGATCACAGCGCCACGATCAAGGCCTGGCAGGTGCAGATGCACAAGCGCGGCGCGGCCCTGACCGGGACCGGGCAGTTCGGGCCCAAGACGCTGGCGGTCGTCAAGCGCCTCCAACATGCCAACCACCTGCCGGCCACCGGAATCCTCGGCCCGTCCACCTGGAAACTGGCCTGGACCGGCCACTACTGAGCTAGCTGCTCTTGGCCGGGCGGCGCTGCCGAGGCGGGGCGGTGACGCCCGGCGCGAGGCGGCGGGTCATGACGAGGAACGCGGTGTGCCCGATCATCCGGTGCTCGGGGCGCACCGCCAGCCCCACGACGTGCCAGCCCCGGACGAGCGACTCCCACGCCGTCGGCTCGGTGTACCCGCCGTGCTCGCGCAGCGCCTCGACCAACCTGGACAGCTGCGTGGTCGAGGCCACGTAGCCGATCAGTACGCCGCCGGGACGTAGCGCGTCGGACACCTGCGGCAGCACCTCCCAGGGCGAGAGCATGTCGAGCACGACCCGGTCGGCCACCTCATCGGGACGGTGGTCGGCCAGGTCGGCGAGGCGCAGCGTCCAGTTGTCCGGATGGCCGCCGAAGAACGCGTCGACGTTGCGCTCGGCGACCTCGGCGTGCTCGGGCCGGTTCTCGTAGGAGATCACCCGCCCGGACGGACCCACCGCCCGCAGCAGCGAGCAGGTCAGCGCCCCCGAGCCGGCGCCCGCCTCGAGCACGGTGGCCCCGGGGTGGATGTCGCCGAGGCCGACGATCTGGGCGGCGTCCTTCGGGTAGACAACGGCGGCGCCACGCGGCATGGACAGCACGAAGTCCGCCAGCAACGGCCGCATCGCCAGATACGCCGTGCCGGACGTCGACATCACGACGATGCCCTCGGGCTGGCCGATCAGCGCGTCGTGCTCGATGGCCCCGCGGTGCGTGTGGAACTGCTTGCCGGGCTCCAGGGTCACCGTGTGCAGCCGGCCCTTGGGATCGGAGAGCTGCACCCGCTCCCCGACCGTGAACGTCGCGTCGCTCACGCCGCGGGCCTCGTCAGCTCGGCGAGCAGGTCCTTGGACGCGAGGATGCCGGCCGGTGAGCCGTCCCGGTTCACGACCAGGTACTCGTGGGCCGGGGTGCTGCGCAGCGCGGCGAGCAGGGCGTCGCCGGTGAGGTCGACACCGAGCACCAGGCCGGGCTCGATGGGCCGCGCCACGTCGGCGATCGGAACCCAGGGCCGGCGATCGATCGGCACGGCGCCGATGCGTAGCTCGTCCACGATCGCCTGCGGTTCGTTCGCCGAGTCGACCACGACCAGTCCGCCCGCGTGCGCCTCGCCGGCCCGCCGGATCGCCTCGGACACCGGCACGTCGGCGTGCACCAGCAGCCCCCGGCGCAGCAGGCGCTGCATGGACAGCGACGGCAACCGCTCCTGCATCTCGGCGACGCGCAACGACTGCGTGGCGGCCACCCAGATGAACGCACCGAGCGCCAGCCCGAAGACCGCCGTACCGAGGCCCCAGTTGACGCCGTCGATGTTGATCAGCACCGAGCCGAGGGCCACGAGCACGGCCAGGACGCGTCCGCTCCAGGCGGCGATCTTCGTGCCCGTGTACCGGGAGTGGGTGATGCCCCAGACGCTGGCCCGCAGCGCCCGGCCACCGTCGAGCGGCAACCCGGGCAGCAGGTTGAACACCGCCACCACGAAGTTGCTCCACATCAGCAGGGCCAGCAGGACGGACAGGATCGTCGCGTCCGCCGCCACCGCGTAGCCGGCCCAGGCCGCGCCGGCGAGGGCCAGCGAGACGAGCGGTCCGGCCAGCGCGATGAGCAGCTCGTCGCGGGGGCGCCGGATCTCGCCCTCGATCTCGGACACGCCGCCGAGCAGGAAGATCACGACCCGGTTCACCGGCTGCCCCAGCGCGAGGCTCACCGCCGTGTGGCCGAGCTCGTGGGCCAGCACGCAGCCGGCCAGCAGCACGGCGAACACGAAGGCGACCAGCACCGACGTGCCGCGGCCGATCCCGTCCACCAGGTCGTACACGATGCCGTTGTAGGTGATGGTGATGAGGGTCGCGATGAGCACCCACGACGGCGCGAAGTACAGCGGCACGCCGCGGAAACGACCGACCGGCAAGAGCCGGGGGCCGACGCGTACTGGAGGACGATTCGAGCTCATCGTCAGCGATGCTACGGCCCAGCACGGTGAGCCGGGTTAGCGTACGGAGCGTGAACGACAGCGACGATCTGCGACGCCGCATCGAGGCGCAGATCGTCGCACGCCGCAAAGCGGGCCGCCGCCGGGACGAGACCGCGCCTCGATCGGCGTCCGAAGCCCCGGAGCCGACCAGGGTTTCGCCGCCGCCGCCGCTGTCGCGTCCGGTCTCGCCGCTGGACGAGACCCAGATCATCGAGGCGATCCCGCCCGACGACCGGGGCGAGATCCCTCGACCGCCGCGCCGCACCCAGCATCGCCGGCGCGGACCGACCCGGCAGTTCGCGTTCCCGATCCGGTTGCTCGTCCTGGTCGTGGTGGCCGGGCTGCTCGCGTTCGGACTGCGCGCCTTCGTCGTCGAGCCGTTCTGGATCCCGTCCGAGTCGATGGAGCAGACCCTGCACGGCTGCTCCGGGTGCAACAACGACCGGCTGCTCGTCGACAAGCTGTCTTATCACCTGCACGCCGTGCACCGCGGCGACGTCGTGGTGTTTCGCCGGCCGCCCGGCATCGAGGCGCCGGAGAGCGTGCTGATCAAGCGGGTGATCGGGCTGCCCGGCGAGACGATCAGCGGACACGACGGGCAGGTCTGGGTGGGTGACCGCCCACTCGAGGAGTCCTATGTCAATGCGGCCTGCCACGGCACCACCGACTTCGATCCGGTAACGGTGCCGTCCGGGCGGTACTTCGTGATGGGCGACAATCGATGCAACTCCAGCGACAGCCGAGTGTTCGGCCCGATTCCCCGGTCGTCCATCATCGGCCGGGCGTTCTTGATCATCTGGCCGTTGGGACGGATCCACTGGCTGTAACGGCCCGAGCCTGCCCGAAATTGTCAGCCGTCGGATCTACTGTCGGGGCATGACGGAAACGGTGGTGGCGAGCTTGCCGGACGCGGTGATCGGGTCGCTGTCGCCGTCGCGTGCCTCGGACTTCAAGACCTGCCCGCTGCTGTACCGGTTCCGCACCATCGACCGGCTGCCCGAGGCGCCCAGCCGCGGGGCCACGCGGGGCACGGTCGTGCACGCCGTCCTCGAGCGCCTGTACGACCTGCCCGCCGCCGAGCGCACCCTCGACGCAGCTCAGCAGCTCGTCACGCCGGCCTGGCAGCACCTGGTGGACGAGGCCCCCGAGGTCGCCGAGCTGTTCACCGGCGACGACGGTACGGAATTGGCAGCCTGGCTGGATTCCGCGCGCGAACTGGTCGCGAGCTACTTCGCCATCGAGGATCCGACCCGGCTCGAGCCGGCCGCCCGCGAGCAGCTGGTCGAGACGGTTGTCGACGGGCTGCGGCTGCGCGGGTACGTCGATCGGCTGGACGTCTCCCCGAGCGGTGACGTGCGCGTCGTCGACTACAAGACGGGCACCATCCCGCGCGAGGCGTTCGAGGCCAAGGCGCTGTTCCAGATGAAGTTCTACGCGCTGGTCCTGTGGCGCACCCGCGGCGTGGTGCCGCGGCAGCTCAAGCTGATCTACCTGTCCGATCGCGACACGCTCACCTACTCCCCCGAGGCCGACGAGCTGGTCCGGTTCGAACGCACCCTCCAGGCGATCTGGGTGGCCATCGCCAAGGCCACCGAGCGGGCCGACTTCCGCCCCAGCCCGAGCCGGCTGTGCGACTGGTGCGACCACCAGGCCCGGTGCCCCGCCTTCGGCGGCACGCCGCCGCCGTTCCCCGAGGACGCGAGCAGCCGCATCGATCGCGACCGCCGTGAGGCACCGAAGCCCGCCGTAGAACCAGAGCTCTAGGCCGATCGAATCCCCGCAAGCGGCCGGCTCATTGGGCGACGCGCACTACGTTGCCCTCCTGCGGGCCACGACCTCGGTCCAGCACTGGGTCCAGGTTCCGTCCGAGCGCTGCCAGCGGCGGGCCGCTTGAAGCGCGTCCAGCAGCGTCCGGGCGTCGGCCGCCGGTGTCAGTGCGTCCAGCATGGTGGACGCAGCGGTGGCGAGCCGATTGCCGATATAGCCGGCAAGCTCGGTGTAGGCCAGGTCGACCCGCTGCGTCGAACGAACCGACTCCAGTGCGAAGCCGGCCGTGTCGATCCAACGTCGCAGCCTCCCGCCGGCGTCGGGATCGCCTCCGGCCCAGCGACGCAGCAGCCGGTGGCCCGCCAGCGCCGACTCGACATCGGCCGTGTAGGGATCGAAGCGGGCGTGGCTCCAATCCGAGGCAGCGACGACGAGCAGCCCGTTCGGGCGAAGTACGCGTCGCGCCTCGGCCAAGGCCCCAAGCGGGTCCGCGAGATGCTCGAACAGAGCGTGCGAGAAGTACACGTCGATGCTGTTGTCCACGCACGGCAGGGCATTGGCCGGCGCGACCTCGAACCGTGCGTTGGCGACGCCGGCCCGGGCCGCACGCGCCGTGGCCACCGCAACTTGCGACGCCTGCGCATCGATACCTAGGACGTGGCCGCCGGCAGCCAGCGACCGGGCTAGCCCCAGCGTGATCGACCCCGGACCGCACCCGACATCGACCACGGTCGCGACGCCGCCGAGTCGCGCCAGCACGGTACGTGCTCGATCATCGGCGCTGCGCGAGGACATCATCGCCACGGCGTCCGACGTCCACCCGGGGGCGTACGTGCCGTTCTCCGCGTCCATCTGCAGAACCTATGCCGAGCCGCATCGCTGCTGTTCCTCTTTCAGGACAGCGAGGAAATGCTTGCCCGCACTGTTGCCGGTGGCCAGGCGAGCCGGGCCGGCGAAGCGCATCGCCCCGCCGGCCTTGATCGCGAGCGAGTACTTCCGCTCGCCGCCGAGACGCACGATGATGACGCTGTTCAGCGTGTACCAGGTCTTCTTCGCGCTGACTGCGGCAACCGGCGCCCGGTCGATGACCTGGCCCTTGGTGCCGTAGAGGATCAGCTCGCCGTCGACGATCAGGACCTTGCCGCTTTGCGCGAGCGGTTTCATTCCGCCGAATCCGCCGCCGATCTGCACCTGGCTGCCCTCGTACATCGGAGCACCGGGCGGCGGAGCACCTGTCGTCATGGCCTGAACCCCGCGCGCTCATGGAGCTGGGCCGGCCCCGTGTCGTTGGTCCGATCTCCTGTCACGTCATCGTCCTTTGCGAGTAGCGGGCGGCAGCCACGAGATGCCCGGGCGATCGTCCCGGCGGGGCGGCCGCGTCGATCATCTCGTGGCTGGCCGACTCGACTGTTCAGGCCTCGCGGGCGCGCTCGTAGGTCAGGTGGGTGAGGCCGTTCCCCACGGTCTTCGTATGGACTAGACGCAGGGGTCGCTTGTCGCTGGTCTCGCCGAACAGGCGCTCGCCCGCGCCGACCGCGACCGGGAAGACGGTCAGGCGCAGCTCGTCGACCAGGTCGTGCTCCATCAGCGTGCGCACGAGCGGGCGGCTGGCGTACACGACGATCTCGCCCGGCACCTGTTGCTTGAGCTTCGAGACTTCGCTGATCACCTCGCCGGCCAGGACGGTCGCGTTCGTCCACTTGGGTTCTTGGAGCGTCGCCGACACGACGTACTTGGGCAGGCGGTTCAAGGTGTCCACCCACTCACCGCTCATGATCGACGACCGCGTGGCGAAGTAGTCGTCGGTCCGCCGACCCATCAGCAGCGCCTCGGCGCCTTGGGCCTCGGCCAGTTCGAGCGCCGCCCACGCCTCCCAGTCCTGGCCCATGAACTCCTGAAACCAGCCGCCGTGCTTGAACCCGCCCTCGCCACTCGGGTCCTCGACGACGCCGTCGAGCGTGACGTTCTGGCTGACCACGATCTTTCCCATCTTGGTTCTCCTGGTGTCCGGGCGCGTCCCGGACTGGGACCGCCTCTAACCGGGTAGACGCCGGCCCGACCAGGAATTGGGCGCGCCGACACCGACCAGTTCGCCGGCCCGACGGCGTCTGTATTGGTAAGCAGGCGGACGCGGCCCTGCGGAAAGAAGAAGCGAGGATGCCTGCCGATGGAGACGGACACGACGGACCTGATCGCTCGGGCGCGAGCCGGCGACCACAACGCGTTCCGCGATCTGGTCCAGGGCCACTCCCACGAGTTGCAAGTGCACTGCTACCGCATCCTGGGATCCCTGCAGGACGCCGAGGACGCAGTGCAGGAGACCCTCGTGTCCGCCTGGCGTAACCTCGGCGAGTTCGGCCAACGGTCCTCGCTGCGGACCTGGCTCTACCAGATCGCGACCAACCGGTGCCTGAGCATGTTGCGCGCCGACCGCCGCCGCCCCCGCATCGCCGCCCCGCTGCCCGAGGCCACCCTGCCCGAACCCACCGGTGCCGGCGACTCCCCGCCCTGGTTGGAGCCCTATCCCGACGTGCTGCTCGACCACCTCGTCGACCAGCGCCCCGGACCGGAGGCCCGCTACGAGAGCACCGAGGCCATCTCCCTGGCCTTCATCACCGCCCTGCAACTGCTGCCCCCACGCCAACGCGCTGCGCTCGTCCTCCGCGACGTTCTGGGCTACCACGCCGCCGAGGTCGCCCAGTTGCTCGACACCAGCCAGGACGCAGTGACCAGCGCCCTCAAACGCGCCCGCGCCACCGTCGACAACCACCTCGCCGACTCCAGCAGCATCGGCAGTCGCAGGCCGGCCCACCAACCCGACATCGCCGCCGAACACCGGCTCGTCGCCCGGTTCACCGACGCCGTGGAACGCGCCGACCTGGAGGCTCTCATCGAACTGCTCGTCACCGACGTGCGACTCTCCATGCCCCCGGCCATGCTGGAGTACCGCGGCATCGAAACAGCCCGGCGCATCTTCGCCACCGTCACCTTCCGCCCCGGCCGCGCCTACCGCGTGCTTCCCACCCGGGCCAACGGCCAGCCCGCCTTCGGCCTGTACCTGGCCGACCC
>DASXYE010000320.1:0-2457 GCA_036502695.1 Jatrophihabitantaceae bacterium | reverse complement strand
GACGATCTTCAGGCAGCCGTTGGCCGTCGTGCACGCCGGCAGGCCGTACTGGCTGCGGTAGTGGGTGAGGTCGGCCTCCAGGTTCGGATAGGCGCCGACGCCGACGATCGTCACGTTGTTGGCCGAGCCGCCGGTCGCGGGCAGGTTGAAGGCTCGGGCCAGTTCGGCCGGGCCGTACCCGGTCGGCGTCGTCGTGGCCATCGGAGTGTTCGAGCCCAAGCCGGCAGTGACCAGGCTGTGCTGGCAGCCGAGGTTGACGCTGCGGTGGCCGATGACGACCTGGCAGCCGTTGACGACGCCGTGCGTCTTGGCCAGCGTGCCGCTGCGCAGCGCCGCCGCGGCGTTGGGCGTCGGCGTAGCCGTGGCGGCGGGTGCGATCGCCGTCAGTGCGGCCGCGATGGCGAGGACGAGGGGTGTTCGCAGCTTCACGCGAGCCTCCTGGGGGTGAGGGCCCGTCCGGTACCCAACCGGCAGGTAACCGGATTGTGGCCATGTGCGCACATGCGTGCCAGACTCTGGGCTGGCGCATATGGGCCGTTGTCGCAATGAGGCCAGCATTGCGGCCACCAGCGCGGCGGTATCGAGGTCACCCGGGGGTGCGCGTGCTCGACGTCCTGACTGCAGACAGTGATCTCGGCCGGGTGTACGGCGCCCTGGTGCGCCAGCCCCGCAGCACCTGCGACGAGCTGGCCGCGGCGACCGGTCTGGACGCCGCTCAGGTGCTGGATGTCCTGGACCGGTTGGCCACCGAGCGGCTGGCCGTGCGCCTCGGCGTCGCGTCCGGGGCCTGGGAGGCGCAGCCCCCCGACGCCGCCGCGACGGCGTTCGTCGAGGCCGAGGAACGGCGGCTGGCCGCGATCCGCGAGCAGGCCCAGCGGCTGGCCGAGGTGTACTGGTTCGCCCGGCGCGAGGCGCAGCAGTATCCGGGCATCGAGGTGGTCCGCGATCGGGCGCTGATCTTCGAGCAGGCCGAGCGCATCCAGCTCGAGGCGCGCACCGAGGTGCGGTGGTTCGACTGCCCGCCGTACCTGAGTGCGTCCGAGCCCGATCAGGTGCGGCTGCGTCAGCAGGTGGCTCTGCAGCAGCGGCGGATGGGCCAGGGCATCCGCTACCGCACGATCTACCACGACAGCGTCTGGGAGCACCCCTCGTACAGCACGATCGCCCTGGACAACATGGCGCACGGCGAGCAGGCCCGCACCCTGGCCAGCCTGCCGATGAAGCTCGTCATCGGCGACGACCGCCGGGCGATGCTGCCGCTGGATCCGAGCGAATTGCACGACGGCGCAACGCTGATCGTGCACCCGTCCGGGCTGCTCAGCGCGCTGGTCGCGATCTTCGAGACGCTGTGGCAGATGGCGGTACCGATCTCCGGAGGCGACGTGACCAGCCCGCTCGGCAAGCGCGACCAGGACATCCTGACGTTGATGGCCTCCGGCGCGACCGACGAGGTGATCGCCCGGCGGCTGAACCTCTCGCGGCGCACCGTGGTGCGGCACTCCGCGTCGCTGCTCGAACGGCTCGGCGCGACCACCCGGTTCCAGGCCGGCGTGCAGGCGTCGCGGCTGGGGTGGCTGTGACCGCGCGGGTCGTCGCGATCACCGGTGGCGCGCGGGGCATCGGGGCCGCTACGGCGGCGGCGTTCGTGACGGACGGGGCGCGCGTGGCGATCGGCGACCTTGACGTCGTCGACGCGGCCGGCGTGGCGGCCTACCCGCTGGACGTGACCGATCCGGCGTCGTTCGCTTCCTTCGTCGCGTCCGTGGAGCGCGACCTCGGCCCGCTGGACGTCCTGGTCAACAACGCCGGGGTGCTCGTCGCCGGCCCGGTGGCCGACGAGTCCGACGACGTCACCGGCCGCATCCTGGACGTGAACCTGCGCGGCACGATCACCGGGACGAAGCTGGCGCTGCGCTCGATGCTGCCCCGGCGCACCGGGCACATCGTCAACGTCGCGTCGCTGTCCGGCGAGACCTACGGCGGGGGAGAGGCCACGTACTGCGCCAGCAAGTACGGCGTGGTCGGCTTCACCGACGCGGCCCGGTTCGAGCTGCACGGCCGCGGCGTGCGGTTCACCCTGGTCATGCCGGGACTGGTCGACACACGGTTGACCGCCGGATCCGGCCGGCTGCGGTTCGTGAACCATCGGGTGTCGCCGGCCGAGGTGGCCACCGCGATCGTCCGCGCCGTGCACCGGCCGCGGCGCCGCGTCTACGTCCCGGCCGGCCTGGGCGTGGCCGTGCGGCTGCGCCGGCTCGTCCCGCAATCGCTCAGCGACGCGGCCGCCGGCCTGATCGGAGCCCGGACGATGTTCATCGACGTCGAGCCCGGCGTCCGCGACGACTACGAGTTCCGCCTGCGCGGCTGAGGGCGGTCAGGCTCGGCGGTACCGTCCAACCGTGCCTCAGGTGTCGGCCTCGACGGAGGTGGCGTTGCCGGCGGACGCGGCGTTCGCGG
>DASXYE010000319.1:0-2173 GCA_036502695.1 Jatrophihabitantaceae bacterium | reverse complement strand
CTCGGCGCGACGACCGCGTTCGACCAGGTGCAGCTCGCCTGGGAGCAGGCGTACGCGCTGGACTTCGTCGTGCAGATCTCGGCCGACGGATCGCAGTGGACGGACGTCAAGTCGGTGGACAACGCTGCGGCGCTGGGCGATTCCTACACGCAGACCGAGACGTTCGCCGCGCAGACCGCGCGCTACCTGCGCATCCAGTGCGGCGGACGGGCCACCCAGTGGGGCGTCTCGATGTGGACGCTGTCGGCGTTCAGCAGCGCAGCGCCCGACGACGACCTGGCCGTGCACAAGACGGCCACCGCCTCGTCGAACGACGGCGACAACGACGCGGCGCCCAACGCGGTCGACGGCAACCCGCGCACCCGCTGGTCGTCGGCCTACCAGGACGACCAGTGGATCCAGGTCGACTTCGGCGGGGCCGCCACGTTCGACACGATCGCCATCGCCTGGGAACAGGCCTACGCCCGCGACTACGTGATCCAGGTGTCCGACGACGGCGCGACGTGGCGCGACGTCAAGGCCGTCAGCAACGCGGTGACCCCGCTGAAGCTCAGCGTGAACGGCGTCCCGGTGTTCTGCCGGGGCGGCAACTGGGGCTGGGACGAGCTGCTGCGGCGCACCGACGACGGCCGGCTCGAGACGGCGGTGCGCATGCACCGGGACATGAACTTCACGATGATCCGCAACTGGCTGGGCAGCAGCACGCGCGACGAGCTGTACCGGCTGTGCGACGAGAACGGCATCCTGATCTGGAACGACTTCTGGGAAGCCGGTGCGTTCAACGACGACATCCCGGGCTACCTCGATCTGGTCACCGACACGATCCGCCGCTACCGCAGCCATCCGTGCATCGCCGTATGGTGCGGCGCCAACGAGGAGGTCCCGCCCGCGCATCTCGACGCCGGGATGCGGCAGGCCGTCGCCGACCAGCACGGCGAGATCATCTACATCAGCAACTCGGCCGGCGGCATCGTCAGCGGCCACGGCCCCTACCGCTGGGTCGAGCCGGCAAGCTACTTCGACAAGAACACTTACGACACCGAGTCGTTCGGCTTCCACACCGAGATCGGGATGCCGGTCGTGTCGGTCACCGAGAGCATGCAGAACCTGGTCGGCGACCAGCCGGGCTGGCCGATCAGCGAGGTGTGGAACTACCACGACTGGTCCGAGAAGGGGAACCAGCAGACCGGCGCGTACAAGGCAGCCATCGACGCGCGGCTCGGCGCCTCGACCAGTCTCGACGAGTTCTGCCGGCGTGCGCAGTTCGTCAACTACGAGAGCACGCGGGCGATGTTCGAGGCGTGGAACGCCAACCTGTGGCAGGACGCGAATGGCCTGCTGCTGTGGATGTCGCACCCGGCCTGGCACAGCACGGTGTGGCAGACCTACGACTACGACCTGGACGTCAACGGCGCGTACTACGGATCGCGCAAGGGCTGCGAGCCGGTGCACGTGCAGGCGAACACCAGCGACTGGACGGTGCTGGTGGCCAACCACACCTCGCGCGCCATCGATCGGGCCACCGTCACGGCCACCGTGTACGACCTGGCCGGCCACCGCCTCGACCGGCGACAGCAGACCGTCAGTGTCGCGACATCGGCCACTGCGACCGCGTTCGCCCTGCCGATCGCCGCCGGCTACCCGAACCTGCACCTGTTGCGGCTGGACCTGCGCGATCGCCACGGCGCGCTGCTGTCGTCCAACACGTACTGGCGCTACCGGGATCCGGCCGACGTGCAGGCGCTCAACAGCGCGCCCCGCACCCGGTTGCAGCTGACCGTCCACAAAGGACACCAGCAGCTGACGGCCACCGTGACCAACGTCGGCCGCACCGTCGCCGCCATGGTCCGGATCGCGTTGCGCGACGGCGCGGGCCACCGGGTACTGCCGGCGTTCTACAGCGACAACTACCTGTGGCTGCTGCCCGGCGAGTCGAGCGAGGTCGCCGTGACCTGGCCCGACGAGATCCGCGTGGCCGGCACCCCGCGCGTCGGCGTCGACGCCTACAACGCCGACGCCGTCACGCGGTCCGCCTAGGCGGGTTCACCGGACACCGGGCGGGTCTATCGATCGGTGGCCGTGACGACGGCGAGCAAGCCTTCGAAGTCCGTCCGGCACGGCAGGCACGCCCGAAGGTGAGCCGTGATGCCGGGCCTGGTCGCCTCCGGGTTGC
>DASXYE010000318.1:0-1856 GCA_036502695.1 Jatrophihabitantaceae bacterium | reverse complement strand
CGGGAACTGCTGCTGCGCCCCGGCGGCCAACGCGTCGAGCCCGTCGTGCCCGGACGCGGTGAACATCGGGTCGACGTAGTTGGCGTCGTCGGTCCACGTCGCGACGATGACGTCCTGGCGCTTGGCCGCGTCGGTCTCGTTCCACATGGCGAAGTAACCGTCGACGATGGTGTCAGTGGTCGTGGTCATGATCGTGCCTTTCGCGGTATCGGGTGGGACTCATCCACCCTCGCGTGGCCGACGATCGGTGTCGATTACCTGGTAGGTAAGGGGATTAGGCCTTGACACCGAGTTGTGGTCGGTAGCCGGCCCGCAGCGCGGCGACGGTGGACGGCGGGGTGAGCACGTCGACGTTCCCGTTGCGTGGGCGGCGTCGCGGCGGGCCGTAGCCGCGAAGCGTCCAGGGCACGACGGCGTCGTCGAGCACCAGGCGTGGCTCGTCGTCGACCAGCACGAACGTCCCGACGGGCAGGCTCGACCACTCGGACGGGTGCAGCCGGCGCCGGTGCGTGCCGCTCACGATCCGCTCGCCGTGCAGCTGTTTATCCAGCTCGGCTGCAGATAGCACCGGGACGTCGTGGCCGCGCGCCGACGCTTCGCGGAACGCGTTGTACGCCGGGCGTCGGCACAACGCGCAGGGCCGGTGTCCCGCGGCGAACGCGACTGCCTCGTCGTGGAAGAACAGCGCGGTCCACCGGTGCGGTTCCCACTTCGGGGCGCGCCAACCCTTGAAGCTCAGCGCGCACGTGATCCACAGCGCGCTGGCGTGGAAGCGCACGATCTCGTGATCGCGATGCAGGATGCCCCGATTGCCCAGCCACGCACCGCGCAGCGGGATGGCGACGATGTCGCCGGTGGGCGTGACTCGATTGCGTTCGGGCATCGTCCCAGTGTGCCGATCACGTCTGACAAGAGCTCTGTGATCGGCCCCTTCGGGCAGCTCGATGCGGGTGATTCCACGGGTGTACGCGGTGCGGTTCGGTCCTAGCGTCCCGGCTGTAAACGAGGCAGGAAGGCCGGGCTTGCCGCAACCACGATGGGGGAACTTCGTGCAGTTACGTCGAACGACCTGGGGCCTGATCGCGGGCAGCGCGATCGTGCTCGCTCTGTCCGCGAATGCGGCCGGTGCCGCGCCGCCATCGACCGGCCATCCGGCGGCGAAAGCGCCCGCGTCGGCCTCCGGGGCGAGCACCGGCGCGAGCGGCTCGATCCACGGCGCCCACCTACCGTCACCGAGCACGCCGGACAAGGCGGCCCGGCCGACCGTCCACCCGGCCAATAGCCCGAACGCGGCCTACCGGCAATACACCACGTACTGGAACATGCCGAACGGCGTGCCGGCCGGGGCGACGGTGTGGGGCGAGGTCTATTGCCCGGCCGGGATGCTGGCCACCGGCGGCGGGGAATCCAACAGCAGCCTGGACGCGATCTTCGTGCGCAGCAGTTACGCGAAGGCCGACGGGTCCGGGTGGCACGTCGATGTCACCAACAGCTCCGCATCGACGGTCGGCGTGACCGTGTGGGCCGTCTGCTTCAGCGGCCTGACCGTCTACAAGCAGGTCACGCAACCCACAGTCGCGCTGTACAGCGACTACGCGCAGACGAACATCACCTGCTCGCAGGGCACAGCCGTGGGCGGCGGGGGTTGGACGACCGCCGGCGATCAGTACGTCAGCTTCATCGGCCCGGCCGGTGGCGCGCTGTACTTCGGAATCGGCTACGCGGTCGCCGGCGGCCCACCGGCGGTCGCGCAAGCGATCTGCGTAAGCGGGATCAACAACCTTCAGTGGGTGGGCTACAGCGGCACGCAAGCCGCACCCGGACAGGAGGGCTCCGCGTCGGGCAACTGCCCGGCC
>DASXYE010000317.1:0-2770 GCA_036502695.1 Jatrophihabitantaceae bacterium | reverse complement strand
GATGGCCGCCGCCATCGGCGCCGGCCTGCCGGTGAACCAGGCGTCCGGGTCGATGGTCATCGACATCGGCGGGGGCACCACCGAGGTGGCCATGCTGGCCCTCGGCGGCATCGTGGCGAGCACCAGCCTGCGCGTCGCCGGCAACGCCATCGACGAGGCGATCGTCGACCACGTCCGCACCGAGTTCGGATTGCTGATCGGCGAGCGCACGGCCGAGGAGCTCAAGATCGCCGTCGGCTCGGCTTTCCCGGTCGCCGGCGCCAAGCGCGCCGAGATCCGCGGCCGCGAGGTCGGCACCGGCCTGCCGCGCAATGTCACGGTCGCCGGCGACGAGCTGCGCAAGGCGATGGACGGACCGGTCGCCCGCATCGTCGCCGCCATCAAGGCCACGCTCGATCGTTGCCCGCCCGAGCTGGCCGGCGACCTGGTCACCCGGGGCGCCGTGCTGACCGGCGGCGGCGCGTTGCTGCGCGGCCTGGACGCCCGGTTGCAGCACGAGCTGGGCATCCCGGTGCTCGTGGCCGAGCGTCCGCTCGACTCGGTGGTGCTCGGCACCGGCACGGTGGTCGAGCACTTCAGCCAGCTGCACAAGGTCGTCGTCGACGGCCCGCGCCGGTGACATGACACGCGGTGGGATGAGCTGGCCCCGACGGCCGGTGAGCAAGCGCCGCCTCACGAAGCGGCAGAAGATCGCCGTCGTCGTTCTCGTCGCCGTCGCCGGGGTGTTCCTGACGGTCGACCTCACCGGATCGGGACTGCGCAGCGCGCACGGGGGAGTGCGCGGCCCGCTCGGCGCGCTGTACCGGGGCACGGACGGCGTGCTCGGCCCGGTCCGGCGCTTCGTGCAGGGCGTGCCGCACGCGGCCGGCAACCGGTCCACGATCACCCGGCTGCGGCACGAGAACGCCGAGCTGCAAGCCCGGCTGGCCCAGTCCGCGGCCGATCGGGCCACGGCGGCCGACCTGGCCCGGTTGCGGCTCGCCGTCGGGTCGGCCCACGTGCTGCCGGCGCGGGTGATCGCCCTCGGCCCGGGCAGCGGCTTCGACTGGACGGTCACGCTGAACGTCGGCAGTCACGACGGCGTCCACTCAGGACAGACGGTGACGGACGGGATCGGGCTCGTCGGGCGGGTCCTGCACGTCAGCGCGACCAGCTGCGTGGTGTTGCTCGCCGCCGACCCGGGTTCGGGCGTCGGCGCCCGCGACACGCGCACCGGCGAGCTCGCCCTGGCCACCGGGCGCGGCACCTCCGGGTTCGGCGTGGCACCGCTGAATCCCACAGCCGCGCTGCAGGTCGGCGACCCGATCGTCACCGGACCGGCCCGGCAGTCGACCTACGTTCCCGGGCTGGCGATCGGCACGATCACGTCGATCCGTACCTCGGCGGACGGAACGTCGGTCGCGACCGTGAAAGCGGCGGTGTCGCCCACCGCGCTCGATCTCGTCGGCGTCATCCTGACCGGGACGGTGCCCAGCCAGGCGGCTGCGCGGTGACCCCGACCCGGGTCGCCGCGGCGACAGCCGCCGTGCTGACCGCGCTGCTGTTGCAGGCCACCGTGGTCGGTCCGGCCGCGATGACCGCTCAGCTGAGCCTGCCTGCCGTGTTCGTGGCGGCCGTCGCCCTCGAATCGGGGGCCGGTACCGGCATCACGCTGGGCTTCGCCGCCGGACTGGTGGCCGACCTCGGTTCCTCGCACGCGGCCGGGTTGCTGGCCCTGTGCTGGCTGGGACTCGGCCTGGGCTGCGGGCTGCTGGCCGACACGTATCGCGGCGTCCTGCCCCAGATCGTGATGGCCGCGCTGGCGAGCACGGCCGCGATCGCGGTGACGACGCTCGGCCTCACCGCGGTCGGCGAGCCGGGCGGCACCCTGCTCGCGACGGTGCGCGGGCTGTTGCCGTCGCTGCTGGGCGAGTTCGTGCTGGCTGCACTGGTGGTTCCGCTCACCCGCCGGTTCCTGCGCTCGAACGCCCTGCAGGTGGTCGGCCATGGTTGAGCGGCCCAGTCGCCGGCTGCAGGTGGTCGGCGTGCTCGTCATGTCGCTCGTGCTCACCTTGTTCGGGCGGCTGTACTACGTCCAGGTCCTCGACAAGCACAAGCCGATCCAGACGGCCGGGATGCTGCACCAGGGCCAGTTCGCCGTGCCGGCGCCGCGCGGTCAGATCGTGGACGCGCTGGGCCGACCGCTCGTCGCGAACCGGGCGACCCACGTGATCACCGTCGACCGCGAGACGCTGCAGCAACTGCCCGATCAGGGCACCGCCGTGCTGGCCCGGCTGGCCGGGCTGCTGGGCACGCCGCGCCGCGACTTGGCACAGGAGATCACCCCGTGCGGGGTCAAGGTGCCGTCGCCGTGCTGGACCGGCGAGCCGTATCAACCCGTCCCGGTGGCCGCGGACGCGTCGACGGCCACCGTGCTCGCGATCTCCGAGCACCGCGAGCTGTACCCGGGCGTCGCCGTCGAGACGCGGACGGTGCGTGACTACCCGGGCGGGACGCTGGCCGCGCACCTGCTCGGCTACACCGGCGCGGTCAGCGCCGATGACGAGAAGCTCAACTCCAAGCTGCACGACTCGGACACGATCGGGCGGTCCGGCCTCGAGCAGCAGTACGACTCCATACTGCGCGGTACGGACGGCGCCCAGCTGCTGCAGCTCGACGCGCGGGGCTACGCCGTCGGCTCCTCCGGTGACATCCCGACCCGTCCCGGCGACACGCTCGTCACCAGCATCGACCGCAACGTCCAGGCCCTGGCCGAGCAGGCGATGCGCAC
>DASXYE010000316.1:0-3963 GCA_036502695.1 Jatrophihabitantaceae bacterium | reverse complement strand
GCTCGAGGCCGGCCGCTGTGTCGGGCAGGCCCCACTCGGCGAGCAGCGACGCGTGCGGGTCGATGCCGATGCACAGCGGGCCGCGCTCGCGGATCGCGGCGTCGAGCCGTTTCCCGAACGTCATTCGGCCTCCTTCGCCTGTTCGGTCACCGAGCGGTGGGCCACCCCGATCGCGTCGGCCACGCTCGCGAAGCCCCGCGCGTCGAGCGCCTGGTCCAGCTCGGCCAGCACGCGGGCCGGCGCCGACGGATCACCGAACACGGCCGTGCCCACCGACACCGCCGACGCGCCGGCCAGGATGAACTGCAGCGCGTCCAACCCGGACCGGATGCCGCCCATGCCGAGGATCGGCAGGTGCGGCAACACCTGGTGCACCTGCCACACGCAGCGCACCGCCACCGGCCGGATCGCCGGCCCGGACAGCCCGCCGGTGACGCCGCCCAGCACGGGCGCCATCATGTCGGTGTCGATCGCCATCCCGAGCAGGGTGTTGATCAGCGAAAGCCCGTCGGCCCCCGCCTCGGCGCAGGCGCGCGCGATGACGGTGATGTCGGTGACGTCTGGTGAGAGCTTGGCGAACACCGGCACCTTGGGGTCGGCCGCCCGGCGCACCGCCCCGATCACCCGCCCGGACGCCGCCGGGTCGCAGGCGAAGACCTGGCCGCGGCTCTCGACGTTCGGGCACGAGATGTTGACCTCGATCATCGACACCGCGGGGTTGCCGTACAGCTTCCGGGCCAGGGCGACGTACTCGTCGGTGTGCCCGCCGGCGATCGACACCACGACGCGCGCGCCGTGCTCGGCCAGCCAGGGCAGGTCCTTCTCGAGGAACACGTCGATGCCCGGGCCCTGCAGGCCGATCGAGTTGAGCATGCCGCTCGGCGTCTCGGCCATGCGCGGGGTGGCGCGTCCGGACCGGGGGCGCGTCATGATCGACTTCGTCACGACGGCGCCGAGCGTGGCCACGTCGAAGAACTGGTGCAGCTCCTGCCCGGACGCGGCACACCCCGACGCGGTCAGCACCGGGTTCGGCAACACGAACGACCCGAGCGTGGTGGTCAGCTCCGCCATCAGTGCCCGCCCATCGCGTCGGCGCCGACCAGGTCGGACGGCAGCGAGCCCACGTCGTCCCAGCGCACCCGCGCGGCGTCGAACACCGGACCGTCCACACAGGACCGGACGAACCGCGACGAGCCGTCGTCGCCGACCACCGGCAGCACGCAAGTCATGCACACCCCGACGCCGCAGGCCATCGATTCCTCGACGGCGACCTGCGCGGTGACCGAGTGGGCCAGCGCCACGTCGCCGACCGCGCGGAGCATGGCCATCGGCCCGCAGGCGTAGATCACGTGGGCCTTCGTGCGCTGGATGGCCGCCGGCAGCACGTCGGTGACCCGCCCCTTCGTCCCGGCCGTGCCGTCGTCGGTCGTGACGGTGACCCCGCCGGCGACCCGCTTGGCGGCCAGCTCACCGAACAGCCGCGACGCCGTCGACGCCCCGACGATGAACTCGACGTCCGAGCCGCCTTCGATCAGCTGCTGGGCCAGCGGGATCAGCGGCGCGGTGCCGTAGCCACCGCCGACCAGCACGGCCGGCACCGTCCGCTTCGGCAGCTGGAACGGCGTGCCCAGCGGGCCGACCAGGTCGAGCCGATCCCCCGCTTGGCGCTGCACCAGCCACTGCGTGCCCGGCCCGTGCTCGGCCACCACGAACTGGATCGTGCCGGCGAAGTCACCGGTCGGTGTGGCCCCGTACAGCGCGAACGCCCGGCGCAGCAGCATCGACGTGTTCTCACCGCCCACGCCCACCGCGACGAACTGCCCGGGCGTGAACGACGCCGCGACCCCGGGCGCCACCACGGTGAACTGGTAGTACTCGCCGATCTTCTGCACCGCGAAGATCTCGCCGATCTCCTGGACCGGCGTCATGCGTGGCCACCGCGCCAGGCTGCGAGCTGCGCGTGCAGGTCCTGCAGCGAGCGCACGCCGACCTCGCCGCGGGCCAGCTCCTCGATGCCCTGCACGGCGGCCGCGGCGGCCTGCACCGTCGTCAGGCACGGGATGCCGGCGGACACCGCCGCCGTGCGGATCTCGTACCCGTCGATGCGCGGCCCCGAGTTGCCCCAGGGGGTGTTCAGCACCAAATCCACCTCTCCAGCCAGGATCTTTTCCACGATATTGCCCGGTCCGTCGGAGAACTTCCCGACGAGTTCGGCGTGCACGCCGTTGCGCCGCAGCACCTGGGCCGTCCCCGCGGTGGCGATGATCCGAAAGCCCAGGTCGGACAGCCGCTTGATCGGGAAGATTGCCGCCCGCTTGTCCCGGTTGGCCACCGACACGAACACCGTGCCCTTGGCCGGCAGTGATCCGTAGGCCGCGGCCTGGGCCTTCGCGAACGCGGTGCCGAACACGGCGTCGAAGCCCATCACCTCGCCGGTGGACTTCATCTCCGGACCGAGCAGCGAGTCGACGTGCGCCCCGTCCGCGCTGCGGAACCGGTGGAACGGCAGCACCGCCTCCTTCACCGCGATGGGCGCGTCGTCGGGCAGCGTGCCGCCGTCGCCCTGCCTGGGCAGCAGCCCCTCTTCGCGCAGCTGCGCGATGGTGGCGCCGAGGGCGAGCCGGGCCGCTGCCTTGGCCAGCTGCACGGCGGTGGCCTTCGACACGAACGGAACGGTGCGGCTGGCCCGCGGGTTGGCCTCCAGGACGTAGAGCACGTCGCCGGCCAGCGCGTACTGCACGTTCAGCAGTCCCCGCACGCCGACGCCCTGCGCGATGGCGAGGGTGGACGCGCGCACCGCCTCGATATCGCGGGCGCCCAGGGTGATCGGCGGCAGCGCGCAGGCCGAGTCGCCGGAGTGGATGCCGGCCTCCTCGATGTGCTCCATCACGCCGCCGACGTAGAGATCCTCGCCGTCGTACAGCGCGTCGACGTCGATCTCGATGGCGTCGTCGAGGAACCGGTCGACCAGCACGGGGTGATCGTCGGTGATCTCGGTCGCGCGCTCGATGTAGGACGACAGCGCGTCCTCGTCGTAGACGATCTCCATGCCCCGCCCACCCAGCACGTAGCTGGGGCGGACCAGCACCGGATAGCCGATCTCGTCGGCCACCGACTTGGCCTCGTCGAAGCTCGTCGCGGTGCCGAACTTGGGAGCGGGCAGGCCCGCGGCCGTCAGCACCCGGCCGAACGCGCCGCGGTGCTCGGCCAGGTCGATCGCCTCGGGCTGGGTGCCCAGCACCGGCACGCCGGCGTCCTTGAGCCGCTGAGCCAGGCCGAGGGGCGTCTGCCCGCCGAGCGTGCAGATCACCCCGGCGACGGTGCCGGATTCCTGTTCGGCGTGCACGACTTCGAGGACGTCTTCGAGGGTGAGTGGCTCGAAGTACAGCCGGTCCGAGGTGTCGTAGTCGGTGGACACCGTTTCCGGGTTGCAATTGATCATGACGGTCTCGTACCCGGCGCCGCCGTTGTCCGGCGCGGCGCGTAGGGCCATGACGGCATGCACGCACGAGTAGTCGAACTCGATGCCCTGCCCGATGCGGTTCGGCCCGCTGCCGAGGATGATCACCTTCGGCTTGTCCCGTTGCGGGCGAACCTCGGTCTCCTCGTCGTAGGACGAGTAGTGGTACGGCGTCGTGGCGGCGAACTCGGCCGCGCAGGTGTCGACGGTCTTGTACACCGGACGGATGCCGGCTCGGCGGCGCAGCAACCGCACACCGTCCTCGCGTGCCAGCTCGGGGCGTAGTGCGGCCAGCTGCCGATCGGACAGTCCGTGCCGTTTCGCCTTACGCAGCAAGGCCGGCGTCAACACCGGGGCGTCGATGATCTCGCTGCGGAGCTCGACGATCTGCGCGATCTGGTCGACGAACCACGGGTCGATGCCGGACAGTGCGGCGACCTCGTCGATCGCCATACCCCGGCGTACGGCCTGCTCGACGCGGTACAGCCGGCCGTCGGTCGGGG
>DASXYE010000315.1:0-7334 GCA_036502695.1 Jatrophihabitantaceae bacterium | reverse complement strand
GCACGTCGCGATCGTGGCGGAGATGCTGGCCGCCGGCGGCTTCACCGAGGACGACCTGGGTTGCCCGCCGGCCTGGCCGTTGGACGAAGCCGCCCGCACGGCGGCGGTTGCGCCCCGGCGCATCACCATGAACTGTTCCGGCAAACACACAGCCATGCTGTTGACCTGCCGAGCGAACGGCTGGCCGCACAAGGGATATCTCGCCCCGGATCATCCGCTGCAGGTCGGTCTGCGCGAGGCGGTCGAGGAGCTGACCGGCGAGTCCCTGGCCGCCGTCGGCGTGGACGGCTGCGGCGCGCCGCTGTTCGCGCTGAGCCTGGTCGGGCTGGCCCGCGCGTTCCGCCGGCTGGCGACGGCCGCCGACGGTCCGGAGCGGGACGTGGCCGATGCCATGCGCGCGCATCCCGACCTGGTCGCCGGCACCGGTCGAGCGGCCACCCGGCTGATGACCGACATCCCTGGGCTGATCGCCAAGGACGGGGCCGAGGGCGTGTTCGCCGCCGCGCTGCCCGACGGTTCGGCGGTGGCCGTCAAGATCGACGACGGCGCCCAGCGGGCCGCCGAGCGGGCGGCCGTCGCCGGGCTGCGGGCGGTCGGCGTCGACGCCCCGGAGCTGGCCACCGCCCCGGTGCTCGGCGGCGGCGAACCGGTCGGGGTGGTTCGCGTCCGGGACGGCGTGCTGCCGTAACCGCCCCGGTTTTGGTCACCAGTAGGCGGATATGACAAGTGGTGACCAAAACCGGGCCGGGCGGTACCCACGGCGTCCTAACGGTCCCGTGATCGAACTGTCCTAGCGTCAGCGCCGTGACGGACGACGGCCACGGCGACCGCGAGCAGCACTGGCGGGCTCGCGCTGCGGCGTCGGTCGAGATGCCCGAGCGGATCGGCTACCGGGTCAAGCGGGCGGCGCTGGGCCAGCCGCTGGTCACCGCCGCCCTGCACGACGAGCGGCTGACCAAGAAGGCGGCACTGGGCGTGCTGTCCAGCGACTGCATCTCGTCCTCGGCGTACGGCACCGAGGAGATGCTGATCTGGCTGTTGCCGATCTTCGGCCTGGCCGGCTTCCACATCCTGCTGCCGATGACCGCCGTGGTCATCGGCGTGTTGGTGATCATGACGTTGCTCTACCGCGAGGTAGTCACCGTCTATACGCGCGCCGGCGGCTCGTACGTCGTGGCCCGCGAGAACTTCGGCCCCAAGATCGCGCAGATCGCCTCGGTAGCCCTGCTCATCGACTACATCGTGACGGTGGCCGTGCAGTCCGCCGCCGGCATGGCCGCGATCAGCTCGATGGTGCCCAGCCTGCGCGGCGCCACGGTCAGCCTGATCCTGACGATGGGCATCGTGCTGCTGCTGGCGTACGGCAACCTGCGCGGCGTGCGCGAGGCCGGCAAGGCATTCGCCTTCCCCACCTACTTCTTCGTCGCGTCGGCCGGGCTGGTCATCATCGTCGGCATCATCCGCGAGATCGTCGGTGACCTGCCCCAGTACGGGCACGAGAAGGGCATGCTGCCGATCACCGATCATCACCACTCGATCCTGTCCGGGATCGCGATCTTCTACCTGCTCAAGGCATTCGCGAACGGCGGTGCGTCGCTGACAGGCCTAGAGGCGATCTCCAACGGGGTCAGCGCGTTCAAGCGTCCCGAAGGGGCGAATGCCCGCAAGACGTTGACGATCATGAGCGTGATGCTGGGCGTGCTCGTGCTCGGCATCTCCTACCTCTCCTACGAGACGCACGCGACGCCCTACGCCAGCGGCACGCCGACCGTGATCAGCCAGGTGGCCAAGGCGGCGTTCGGCAATCAGTGGTTCGGCCATACCGGCTACGTGATCGTGCAGATCGCGACGGCGCTCATCCTGATCACCGGTGCCAACACGCCGTTCACCGGATTCCCGTTCCTGGCCAGCTTCATCGCCGAGGACTCGTTCCTGCCCCGGCAGATGATGCGCCGCGGTCACCGCCTGGCGTTCAGCAACGGCATCATCGTCTTGACGATCGCCGCGCTGGCGTTGCTCATCGGGGTCGGCGCGCACGTCGACAAGCTCATCCCGTTCTACGCGATCGGCGTGTTCACCGGGTTCACCATGGCCGGCCTCGGCATGGCCAAGTACTACCGGACCCATCGGCCGGACGCGTGGCGGCGCCGATTCTGGACCAGCCTGATCGGCGGCCTCGTCTCGGCGGCGGTCGTGCTGATCTTCGCGGTCACGAAGTTCACCGAGGGCGCCTGGCTGGTCGTCGTGCTGTTCCCGATCCTGTGGCTGGTCCTGATGCGGCTCAACCACCAGTACCGGGCCGAGGCGCACTCGCTCGACCTGGTCAGCTGGATCCGCAAGGACCAGCACGAGGCCCCGCACTACCCGCGGCACGTCGTCCTGGTCCTGATCGATCGGCTCGACCTCGCCGTGCTGCGCGCCCTGCGTTACGCGGGCAGCCTGCGCCCGACGGAGATCCGCGCCATCCACCTCATGATCGACAGCGAGGAAGCCGACGAACTACAGCGAGACTGGATAGAACGCGGCCTCGGCGACCGGTTCCCGCTCGAGGTCGTCGAGTGCCCGGATCGCCGGCTGATCCGGGCCGCCGGCGAGTTGGCGCTCGGCACCGTCATCCAGGATCGCGCAGAGGTCACCGTGCTGCTGCCCCGGCGCACATTCCGCCGCATCTCCAACCGGCTGCTGCACGATCGGACGGCGGACCGCATCGCCGAGGCGGTGGGCCGCATTCCGCACGTGTCGGCCACGATCGTCCCGTTCGATACGACGCTGCCGCACGAGGTGGTCGAGCGGCTCGAGGCCCGACAGCAGCAGGCGGCCACCGAGCCGGCGCTGGCCAGCACGCGCATCCAGACCGGCACGGACGACGACGAGCCCGGCGTCGCCGCGCACCATTCCGG
This sequence comes from Jatrophihabitantaceae bacterium, assembly GCA_036502695.1. Lineage (GTDB taxonomy): Bacteria > Actinomycetota > Actinomycetes > Mycobacteriales > Jatrophihabitantaceae > DASXRA01. Next base: position 4,434 of record DASXYE010000315.1, on the reverse strand, counting down.
CGTCACGCCGATCGGCACCGTGTCGTGGAAACAGCGGGTCACCATCGAGGGCCGGATCAAGCTGGTGCAGGCCGGCACGACAGCCGGGAAGTCCCTGGAGGCGCAGGTGTTCGACGAGACGGGCGGTGTGCGGCTGCTGTTCTTCGGCCGGACGCGCATCCCGGGCATCAAGCCTGGCACCGTGATCCGCGCGACCGGCACGGTCGGCGAGTACAAGGGCCACCTGGCACTCGCCAACCCGCGCTACGAACTGCTCGCCCCGGACGGGACGACGGCGTCCTAGGCGAGCTAGTTCGCCACCTGGTCAGCGGGCGGCGCCTGGATGGTCACCGGGGCGCCCCAGTCGGTGAAGTCGACGGTCTGGTTGGACGTGATCTTCGAACCGGGCTTGGCCGGGTTGGGTATCTCCGCCGACGTGACGATCCGGACCGGGCGCTGCTGCGAGTCGACCCACAACTGCACGTCCTGCGTCTTGATGCCCTGCTTGATCAGCTCGTTGAAGACGCTGGCCAGGTCGGGGAACTTCTTGGCCAGCTTGGCCAGCTCGACGGTGACCGAGTAGTGCGTGGCGCTCACGCCGTTGACGGTCTCGGTGCCCACCGGCTTGAGCGTGCCGACGTCGGAGAACATCTTGAGCGCCAGCCGCGGGTCGGACTGCTTCAGGGCCGACGCGATGTCCTTGGACTCGCCGGCGTTCTTCGTCCACGGCTTGCCCGCCGCACCCTTGGTGAGGCCCTTCACGTAGACGTCGCCGTCGACGATGATCACCTGCACCGGACCGACCGGGGTGCTCGACGTGACGTCGGCGGCCACGGTCTGGTCGTCGAACTTGGCCACCCCGTTCGCGGTGAGCGGGATGCCGAGCAGCGACATCGTCTCCTTGACCTTGACGGTTTGCGCCTTCTCGACCGCGGTGGTGGCCGCAGCGACGAACGCCGCACCCGCGAGGGGACCGCCCGCACCGCCGCCCCCGCCGGTCTGCGTGCTCGACGAGCCGGGCGTAGCCGGCGGAGACACGGGCGTGCCCTCGGTCTTCTTCGACGAGGTGCAACCCGCGACGGCGATAGCAGCCAGGCCGGTCGTCACGATCGTGGTGGTCCATTTGCGCATTGCGCGACCTTACGTGACGACCGGCCTTGCGACGGCAACTACTCAGTGGGCCGCCAGCTACACGGGCTCCGGTACGCGATCACCGTTCGGCTCGACGTCGTCGCTCTCGCGGATGCCGTACCGCGCGTAGAACCGCTTCAGCGGACGGGGTGCCCACCAGTTCGCATTGCCGAGCAACCGCATGGTGGCAGGCACCAGGATCATCCGCACGATCGTCGCGTCGACCACGAGCGCGACGAGCATCGCGACCCCGATCAGCTTGATGAACGTGATGGACGACGCCGAGAACGCACCGATCACGACCATCAGCAGCAACGCCGCCGCGGTGATGATCCGCCCGGTGCGCTGGATGCCGGTGGCCACCGCCTGCCGGTTGTCACCGGTCAGGTCGTACTGCTCACGGACCCGCGAGAGCAAGAACACCTCGTAGTCCATGGACAGTCCGAAGATGATCGCCAGCACCAACACGGGTTGGCTGGCCTCCACCGCACCCGTCGGCGTGAAGTCCAGCCACCGCGACAGGTGCCCGTCCTGGAAGATCCAGGTCACCACCCCGAACGATGCCCCGAGCGAGAGCACGTTCATCACCAATGCCTTGAGTGGCAACACGATCGAGCCGAACGCCAGGAACAACAGCACGAGCGTCGAGAGCACGATCACGAGCGCCATCCACGGCAATCGTGCACCCAGGCTGTGCAATCGGTCGACGACCTGCGCGGTGTCACCGCCGACCTTGACGTCCTGCACGTGATCCGGATGCGGCAGGGCCCGCACCTGCTTGAGCACGTCCTTGGCGGTGCCGTCGAGCGCCTCGCCCCGATAGGACACGTCGACGCGGGCAGTGTCGCCCTTCCAGGCGGCAACCTGCGCACCGGTTGCACCCGGTACCGATCCCGCAGCCTGGCTGTATTCCTGCAGCGCGGCCCGCCCGGCCGGGCTGTCGACCGGCACGTCCAGGCTGACCGCCGCCCTGATCGCCGTCGAGCCGTTGCCGGGGAAGTCACGCAGCATGACGTCCGACACCTGACGGGACTCGGCGCTCTTGGGCTCCATCCGGGCGTCGATGCCGCCCCACTTCACGTGCAGGAACGGCGCGGCCAGCGCGAGCAGCACCGCGACGACCGGCACGGCGAACACCACCGGACGTCGCATGACGGCGTGTGCCCACCGGTACCAGAACCCCTGCCCGTCGGCGTAGATCGCGGCGGACGTGGGACGCCGGCGCCGACGCCACGACAGGGCGTCCACGCGGTGACCCATGACGGCGAGCAGCGCGGGCAGCACAGTCAGCGCCGCCCCCGCGGCCACGAGTACTGCCGAGATACCGCCGTATCCCATCGACTTGAGGAACGTCTGCGGGAAGATCAACAACCCGGCCAGCGACACCGCCACAGTCACCGCCGAAACGGCGACCGTCCGCCCGGCGGTGGCCATCGTCCGCACGACGGCCTCGTGCGGGTCGACACCGCGGCCCAGCTCCTCGCGGAACCGGCTCACCATGAACAGCCCGTAGTCGATGGCCAGGCCGAGACCCAGGATGGTCACGATGTTGACGGCGAAGACGCTGACGTCGGTGCCCAGGCTGATCACGTGCAGCGCGGTGAACGAGCCGAGAATGGCCAGGGCGCCGACCGCCAGCGGCAAGGCCGCCGCGGCCAGGCTGCCGAACACGATGGTCAGCAGCACGAGCAGCACCGGCATGGACAGCATCTCGGCGCGGGCGATCGACTGCTTGACCCGGTCGTTGATGTCGGCCATGACACCGTTCTGGCCACCGACCTGCACGGTGTAACCGCTGCCCTTGACCGCGTCGCGCATCCCGTCGTACTTGGACATGTCGATGCTCTCGTTGCGGTCCTTCAGCGACACGGCGGCGAACGTCTCGTGCCGGTCGGCGCTGACGAACGAGGCCGAGTGCGTCGTCCAGAACGTATTCGTGGCTATGGCGTAGCCCGGCGGGAACTTGCTCAGTGCAGTGTCGACGGTCCGCTGGAAGGCCGGATCATCGACGGTCAGGTTCGGATTTCGGAACAGCACGACCACGTCCGGGTTCGTGTTGCCGATCCGTTGGTCCAGCAGCGCCTGGGCCTGCTGGTTCTCGCTGCCCTTGTCGTCGAACCCGCCGTTGCTCAGCGCACCGAACACTCCGGTACCCCACAGCCCGCCGACGAGGGCGAACAGCAACCCGGCCGCCAGCACCCAGCGACGCCACCGCACGACCAGTGCGCCCCATTTTGCGAACATCAGCAACTCCCGTAAATGATCGTCACTATCGTGAACGTTGTTTACAGTGAACGATGTTTACTATGATGACGCACGTGGCCGTCGTCAACCCCCAAAACCCAGCGAGCCCTCAGCCCACCCGCAGGGAGCGCACGCGCGCCGCAACCCGGGCCGAGATCCTCGAAGCCGCGCGCCGATTACTGATCGAGGGCGGCACCGAACGGGTGACGTTGCGCGGCATCGCCGGCGAGCTGGGCATGACCGCGCCGGCGCTGTATCGCTACTTCGACAGCCGCGAGGCCCTGATCGGCGAGCTGTGCAACCAGATCTACGACGAGCTCGCCGACGTGCTGCTGGCAGCTCGCGACCACGACCCGCGGAGGTCGCTGAAGAAGCGCTTCCTCGTGACGTCCCACGCCTTTCGCAACTGGGCACTCGAGCACCGGCCCGAGTTCGGGTTGCTGTTCGGGGCGCCCGTTCCCGGAGTGCTCGTCGAGAACAGCGACAACGACCCGAACACGAACCGGGGCGCGCGCTTCGGCCAGGTGTGGCTCGACCTGTTCGTCGAGCTGTCGCGCACGACTCCCGTTTCAGCGACCGACGGGGCCGACCTCGATCCGCGGCTGCGCAAGCACCTGGCCGAGTACCGCGAGCAGATCGGCGGCGTCATCCCGATCGGCACGATCATGGTGTACCTGTCGTGCTGGATCCGGCTCTACGGCGCCGTCGCTATCGAGGCCTTCGGACACGTCAGCTTCGCCCTGCAAGGCGGCGCGGCCGACGCGATGTTCGACAACCTCATGCACGAGCTGACCATCAAACTCGGCCTGAAGCACTGAGGCCCGCCCCCCGCATTTTGGATCAGGGCGCTGGCGTGGCTATGCTGTGCGAGCACTCCAACGGGGCTTGTAGCATGAAGCGGCTTGCCCGCCCTCATCGTCTAGAGGCCCAGGACGCCGCCCTTTCAAGGCGGTAGCACGGGTTCGAATCCCGTTGGGGGCACGCAGCACCACCAGCACGGTTACAACTGCATCTAGGCCCCGTGGCTCAGTTGGTTAGAGCGCCGCCCTGTCACGGCGGAGGTCGCCGGTTCAAGTCCGG
>DASXYE010000314.1:0-2493 GCA_036502695.1 Jatrophihabitantaceae bacterium | reverse complement strand
GCCTGGCCGTGCACGAACTGAAGATCGACAAGAGTTTCACCCAGCAACTGACACAGTCCGACGATTTCACGATCGTCCGTAGCACCGTCGACCTCGGCCATAACCTCGGGCTACGCGTCGTCGCCGAGGGCGTCGAGGACGACCGCACCGCCAAGCGACTCGCTTCGATCGGCTGCGACATGCTGCAGGGCTTCTGCATCGGCCGTCCGGTGCGCGCCGAGCAGGTCCCGTCCCTGGTGGCGAACGCACCCCGCGCGCTGCACCTCGTTCCCTCGGTGCCCGAGCGACTTCCGGTCGCTGTCGGCTCCGGCCTCACCTCCGTCCCGTCCTTCCAGATCGAGGGCTGATCCCCATGTTCATGGCCTTCTTCACCCTGCTCATCGTCGCCTCGGTACCGCTGCTCGGCGGACGATTGAGCCTGCTGTCGACGATCCGGATCAAGTACAGCTGGGTCATCCTCGTGGCGCTGGCCGTCCAGGTCCTGATCACCGTGGTGGTGCCCGGGCGCGCGCCGCACGCCGTGCTCGTGGCGGCGCACGTCGCGACCTACGTGATGGCCGGCTATGTGGTGTGGGTCAACCGCCGCCTTCCCGGTCTGGTGGTGCTCGGCTTCGGTGCCCTGCTCAACGCGGTGACGATCACCCTCAACGACGGCACGCTGCCCGCGTCGCCGAGAGCGCTCGCCGCGGCCGGGATCAAGATCGACCCGCACGAGTTCAACAACAGCGGCGCGGTGCACCACCCGGTGCTGGCCTTCCTCGGCGACATCATGGCCACGCCGCGGTGGCTGCCGTTCCCCAACGTCATCAGCATCGGCGATGTGATCATCCTGGTCGGCGCGGCGATGCTGCTGCACGGCGTGAGCCGCTCGATCGCGGGCCGTCAGCTGGCCCGCTTCATGCCGCGCTCGTTCAGCCGCGGCGGCGGCCGGCACCGCGCCCCCGTCCCTTCATTTGGTATCGGCTGACCGGATTTTCATGATCGAAATGGCGAGTCGATACCAAATCAAGGTGAGTTAGGAGCGGTGCAGGAGGTTGACGTCGCCGTCGGCCAGGTGCACGTCGATCGTGATCGGCTCGCCGGTAGCGCCGGTCGGGGCATTCACCGTCCGACTGACGTTGATGCCGTGTGACCGGAAGCCCGCGTCGTAACGGCGGCCGTCGACCTCGACGACGCCGAGATGCACGTTCGCCTGGACGATCACGTTCATGCCCGTCGGGATGACGATCTTGACCTGACCGGCACCGACGTCGATGCGGGTGCTCGTCGCGGTCGTCTGCGCCGGCAGGTCGCGCAGGTCGAGCACGGCCTGGCCGAACGCGAGCTGGTAGGACGAGGCGACCGTGGTCGTCGGCTGCCACTGCTTCTGCCCGATGCCGTCGCGCAGGCTGACCTTCGTGCCGGCGAAGGCGAACGTGCCGATCGCGACCAGGATCAACAGCCAGAACACGCTCCAGGTCGTGCGGCGCAGCACCACGCCGGTGAGGAAACCGGCGCCGAGGATGGCCAGCGCGTACCAGAAGTAGGTCGACAGGGCGATGCCGTGCGCGGCGTCGATCAGCCCGAGCACCACCATCGTGATCACGAAGCCGACCAGCGTGGCGATGCGCACCGGGGTCGCCCGGCGCAGCTTCTCGCGGCGGGTCTCGCGGGCTTCCCGGATCCAGCTGCGGGTCTCGCCGACCCAGGCGGGCGGCGTGGCGGCCGGAGCCGCGTTCGGGTCGGTCGGCTCGCCCGTCGGCAGCGTCGCGGTCGGCATGCCCGGCTGCGGGCCGTCCTTGCGCAGGCTGATCGGTTGCGTCGCGTCGGACTGCTGCCACCGGTTGGGACGAGCCCGGTGGCTCACGATCGCCACGCCGATCAGGACGACGACGATGACCGGCACGAACGGTCCGGGTGCCCACCAGCTGAACGCCACCAGCCAGAGCAGTAACGCCGCCGCGGTGATCACCAGCCAGAACGGCACGCGACGGCGGCGCAGCGCCGCGATCCAGCCGTCGATGGCGGCTCGTTCGGTGCCCTCCTCCGGGATCGCGGCCCAGGCCAGCAGGTAGGCGAGCACGCCGGCGCCGCCGAAGAAGGCGGCCGTGGCGAAGAGGACCCGGAACAGCACCGGATCGACGGCGAAGTACTCGCCGAGGCCGCCGGCCACGCCGGCGCCGACCCGGTCGGTACGGCTGCGGCGCAGCACGCGCTGCGGTGGCAGTGGGTTCGTCGGCGGCGGAGGAGGCGTGGGTGGCGGGGCGTACCCGCCGATCTCGTCAGTCGTGGTCATGGGCTCAGATTGGCCTTCGACGTGCCTGAGCCACATCGGGTGAGGCCCTGAATTGCACCCTGAGACGCGGCATCGGGGCGTTACCTGATGCCGTTGGGGCCCGGGACCAGGATCATTGGGTACGTGACCACCACCGCTGCGCCGCCGCGCCGCCTGTACCGGCGCCCGGACCGCGGCCTGATCCGCGGCGTGGGCGGGGTCGCGGCGGGCATCGCGGA
>DASXYE010000313.1:0-2472 GCA_036502695.1 Jatrophihabitantaceae bacterium | reverse complement strand
TCGAGCTCGGTTTCGACGGGCCTCGCCGACCTACAGCCACGCTGGATTCCTCGGTGGTGACGCTCGGCTCGCTGTCCAAGCCGGTGTGGGGCGGGCTACGACTCGGCTGGATCCGCGCGTCCGCCGACCTCATTCGCCGGCTGGCCGTGCAGCGCGCCGCCACCGATCTGGCCGGCTCCATCCTCGACCAGCTCGTCGGCGTCGCCCTGCTCGAACGCCTCGACGACATCGCGGCCGCGCGCCGCGAGCAGCTGCGCGGCCAGCGCGACGCCCTGGTCGGCGCGATGCACGAGCACCTGCCGCAGTGGCGGGTGCCCGTCCCGAACGGGGGCATGTCGTTGTGGGCCGAGCTGGACGCACCGTTGTGCACGTCCCTGTCGCTGGCCGCCGCCCAGCAGGGCGTGCAGCTGGTGCCGGGCTCGCGGTTCGGCGTCGACGGCACGCTCGAGCGGTTCCTGCGCATCCCGTTCGCCTTGCCGCCCGAGCAGCTGACCGAAGCTGTCCGCCGCATCGCGCTGACCTGGCGGCGCCTCGACCACTCGGTTGCGGCAGCCCGCCAGCTAGTAGTGGCTTAGCCAGGTTGTCCGCGCTTCGCGATGCCAGAACGTCGTTTAGCGCGGACAACTTTGTTCAGGACGCGGGCGCGGCAACTCCGTCGGCGACGGCTTGCTCGGCGACCGCGGCGGCCACCGCCGGCGCGACCCGGGGGTCGAACGGGGTGGGCACGATCTTGTCCGGGGCCAGCTCGCCGGCCACCACCTCGCCGAGTGCGCGTGCCGCGGCCAGCTTCATGTTCTCGGTGATCGCCCGGGCCCCGGCGTCGAATGCTCCGGCGAAGATGCCCGGGAACGCCAGCACGTTGTTGATCTGGTTCGGGTAGTCGCTGCGCCCGGTGGCCACTACGGCGGCGTGCCGGTGCGCCACCTCGGGCGCGACCTCGGGCGTCGGGTTGGCCAGCGCGAAGATGATCGCCTTGGGTGCCAGTTGCGCCACCGAGATCTCGTCGACGGCGCCGGCACTGACCCCGACGAAGACATCCGCCCCGGCCAGGGCGTCGGCCATCGAACCGGTGAGACCGGCCCGATTCGTCAACGATGCCAGCTCGGCCTTGACCGGCGTGAGATCGGACCGTCCACTGTGGACGATGCCGCGGGAGTCGGCTACCGCGATGTCGCCGATGCCGGCCGCCAGCAGGATCTTCGCGCAGGCCACGCCGGCGGCACCGGCCCCGGAGATCACCACGCGCAGCTCGCCCAGCGAGCGATCGGTGATCGCCGCCGCGTTGCGCAGCGCGGCCAGCACCACGACGGCGGTGCCGTGCTGGTCGTCGTGGAACACCGGGATGTCCAGGCTGTCGCGCAGCCGGGCCTCGATGTCGAAGCAGCGCGGCGCCGAGATGTCTTCGAGGTTGATGCCACCGAACGACGGCGCAATCGCCTGCACGGTATGGACGATGTCGTCGGCGTCGGTGGTGTCGAGCACGATCGGCACGGAGTCCAGGCCGGCGAACTCGCGGAACAGCGCGGCCTTGCCCTCCATCACCGGCAGGGCCGCGGCCGGGCCGATGTTGCCGAGTCCCAGTACGGCCGTGCCGTCACTGACGACGGCGACCAGTCGCGAGCGCCACGTGTACCGGCGAGCCAACTCCGGCTCGTCGGCGATCGCGCTGCACACCTGCGCTACACCGGGCGTGTAGGCCAGTGACAGGGATTCCCGATCGGTCAGTGCGATCTTGCTGCGCACGGCCAGCTTGCCGCCCTCGTGCACTCGGAACACGGGACTGGACGGATCGAAGTGCGCTCTGCTGCCCATAAAGCTGCCTTCGCCTCACAATCAGCGTCGATTGAGGCGCGCCAGGGGTGCGGCACGTGGTACCTGATCCAGGGTTCGCCCGGTGAATCGAGTCTGACACGGTTGGCAACCGAACGGGTAGGCGAGATGCGTCACCGCACCCGGCGCGGCCGGCGCAGCCCGCGTCCGGGCATGCGCAGCACGACCCGGGCCAGCACGTCGGCCACCCCGTGGCTGCGGCTGTCACCACCGGCCAGCTCGTTGTCGCTGCGCAGCAACCAGCCGTCCCCGTCAGGACCGTCGACCCGCTTCACGACGTAGCGATCGGGCAGGCTGCGAAACCGCGCCAGCACCACATCGCCCGGCCGAACAGGCGCGCCGTGCCGCACGACGACCACGTCGCCGTCGTACAACGTGGGCACCATCGACGGACCGACGACGCGCACCGTCTGCCAGGGCAGCACCGAGACATCGTGCCTGATCGCCGGGAGTAGGGTCGGCCCGGTAGCCATCAGCAGGAGGTCATAGCGATGCGACTGTTCCGTCCGACGATCACGGCCTACGCCCACTGCGACCTGCCGTGCGGCGTGTACGACCCGGCCCAGGCCCGGATCGAAGCCGAGTCGGTCAAGGCGATCATGGAGAAGTACCAGGGCAACGAAGACCCGGTGTTCCGCACTC
>DASXYE010000312.1:0-5155 GCA_036502695.1 Jatrophihabitantaceae bacterium | reverse complement strand
GGCCCGACCGCCACCAGCAGTACTGGATCCGGCCCGGGCCTCAGCTCCGGCTACGGCACCGCAGACGACATCCGGCCCGACCGGCGGAAGGGTCGGCAGGGGCGCCGGAATCCCCGGTCCGGCGAGCTGGCCGTGCGAGGCACTCGCCGGAGCCGGAGTTGTAGACAGCGACTCGTCCGCCGGCCGCGCAGGGGACGGGGACCTCGGCTGTCCGGATACATCCGCGTTCGAGACGCGCGGCATTGCAGACGTCGATCCACTCGCGGCGGGCGCGGAGATCGGAGTGTGGTCGTGGGAGGTGGGCGGCACCGGGATGGCGTGCGAGCCGCCGCCGAACAGGTCCTTCAGCGCCAGCAGCAGCCGCGGGTCGAGGCTCGGCGGACCACTCTGATGCGGGGTGAGCGCCGTCCGGGTGTCGTTGAGCAGCGTCGCCGTCGCGTCGGACAGCGACGGCATCGGCGCCGCGGTGCGCGGGGACGGCTTCGGCAGGGCCCGGGCGAGCGGTGCGGTCACCGGAGTGAGCGCGTGGGTCAGCGAGTCGAGCACCGGACGGACCGGCGCGACGACGGCCGACACCGTGTCGGTCAGCGGGTCGCTGTGCGAGTGCGCCACCGACGGGGGGCTGACCGGGATCGACACCAGGGGCAGCTGCACGTCGGCGTCCGACGATGAAGAGCTCTTCGTCGCCGAGTGGCCGCTCGTCGGGGCCGCGGACGCGTGCGTCGCGCCGAACAGGGCCAGAGCGAACCAGCCCAGCACCGTGAACCCGGCGAGCAGAAGGAGTCGTCGGGGTAGCGTCGCGAAGCACGCGGCAACAACGCTGCTGCGGCGCGATGCGATGACCGGAGTATCCGGCAACGTCACCCCTCGTCAGAGAATTCCTACGGAACGTAATCCCCTGGGAGGGTGCTGGCAAGGATGTTGGCGATCTTCGTCGCGTCGCTTCATGCCCCCGCAACCGGCATTCATCCCGTGTAAGAAAGGATGTTTAGCTGGTGTACAGCTCGGCTGGGCATCTGCGTACCCGGTGGTGCAGCCAGAGCAGGGTGCGACTGCCGATCACAGAACGGCGCGCCGTCCGAACGTAGACTTAACTAGGCGCCGAACTCGCGGACCTGGGCCAGCCAGGCGCGCGCGTCGACGAAGTCCTGGTCCGCCCGCCCGGTCGGCACCGCCGTCTGCGTCCCGTCGCGTCGCTCGTACGAGCCGAGGTAGCGCACGTCCGCGCAGATACGGTGCAGCGCGGCGATCGCGTCGCCGACCCGCTCGTCGTCGATGTGCCCCTCGCAGTCGATCGAGAAGCAGTATCGGCCGATGCGGCCCTTGGTCGGACGGGACTCGATCCGGGTCAGGTTCACCGCGCGGGCCGCGAACTCGGTGAGGATCTCGAGCAGGGCGCCCGGATGGTTGTCGCGCAGGTAGGTCACCAGCGTGGTGCGGTCGTTGCCGGTGGGCTTCGGCGGCGCGGTCGGCCGGGTCAGCAGCACGAACCGGGTGACCGCGCCGGCGTTGTCGGCGATGTCGTGGGCCAGCGTTTGCAGGCCGTACAGCTCCCCCGCGACGGTCGGGGCGACCGCGGCGTCGTGCTGGCCCTGCTGCACGTCCTGGGCCGCGCCGGCGGTCGAGCCGACCAGCGACACCTGCGCGTTCGGGACGTGGGTGAGCAACCAGCGCCGGACCTGCGCCTCGGCGTGCGGGTGGGTGGCCACGGTGCGCACGTCGGCCAGCGTGGTGCCCGGCCGGGCGAGCAGGTCGAACACCACCGGCAGGTAGGTCTCCTCGGCGATGATCAGCGGCGCGCCGGTGCCGGCGAGCTCGTCCAGGGTGGCCGGAACCGCGCCTTCGACCGAGTTCTCCAGGGGCACCAGAGCCCCGTCGGCGTCGCCCGAGCGCACCGCGTCGATGGCCAGCGTGACGTTGGCTTGCGGTAACAGGACGGCGTCCGCGGCGATCGGTAGGGTACGGAGCGCGGCGTGCGCGAACGTGCCGGCCGGCCCCAAGAACGCCAGCCGCGGCCCGGATTCACGGGGCTCAGAGGACTCATCCACGATCGGTGAGCGTATCGGTGCTTGTCCGCAGGCGTCGCAACCATGTTAATGGTAGGTTTCTGCCATGCGGACAACCATTGATCGGGCAGGACGCCTGGTGATCCCCAAGACGCTGCGCGATCGGCTCGGATTGGTGCCCGGCGAGGTCGAGGTTTCCGCCGACGGTGCGGCCCTGCGGGTCGAGCCGATCATGTCCGACGAGCTCGAGCAGCGCGCCGGTCGACTGGTGATCCCGAAGTCGGGCATCACCCTCGACGACGACGCGGTGCGGGCGCTGCGTGATGCCGACCAGCGCTAGGGCGGGCCGGCGTGGCGACGATCTATAGGACGGGGTGTCGTGGCGACCAGCGATAGGGCCCCGGACGTCCTCGTCGACACCAGCGTCGCGGTCGCGCTGCTCGTCGCCGACCACAGCAGCCACCCGGCCGTCGCCGACGCGCTGGGCGATCGGCGGCTCGGCCTGGCCGGGCACGCCGCCTTCGAGACCTACTCGGTGCTGACCCGGCTGCCCCCGCCGGCCCGGCGAACCCCGGCCGCGGTCAGCCGGCTGATCGAGACCAACTTCCCGGCCAGCCGCTACCCCAGCCCCACCGCAGTCGCCCGGCTGATGCGCGACGCACCGGGTCTGGGCATCAGTGGCGGCTCGATGTACGACGCTCTGGTCGGCATCAGCGCCACCCTGCACGGGCTGCCGCTGGCGACCCGGGATCGCAGCGCGCTCGCCACGTATCAGGCGCTGGGCGTCCGGGTCGAGCTGATCAGCTGAACGAGCTGATCAGCTGAGGGCGGCCACTCGGCCCTGGACCCGCTGGCCGAGGGCAGCGTGCACGGCCTGCTCCTCCTCGGGCGAGAGCGGGTGCTCGCCCTCGCCGCGGCTGATGCCCTTGGCGTAGAGCCGGGTGTCGGCCCGGCCGGTGATCGCGGTCAGCGCGACGCCGTCGCCGTCGTCGTCGAGCAGGGCCAGCGAGAACGACATCCGCCCGGCGATGTCCTCGAAGGCGTCGTAGCGAACGAGCGCCACATTGCGCAGCGACCGGCCGGTGGCCGTGTTGCGGGCCCGGACGGCCGCGGCCATCTCCGAGCGGGTGGCGTCGACGTAGCTGCGCAGCGCCCCGAGCTGGTCGGCGACGGCCGCGGTCAGCTCGATGTGCCGCTCGGTGGCCTCGAGCATCGTCTCGCGGCTGTTGGCGCCCCGACCCAGCACGACCGTCGCGCGGCGCAACCGGGCCAGCGTCCGCAGCGCGAGGTACGCGGCGACCAGGCCCAGGTAGCCCAGCACCAGCGCGAACACGGCCACGTACGTCGTCATCGCCGTCCAGGCTAGGGCGCCCGACGGCAGGGGCCCGGCAGACACGTCGACCGACACCACACCCGTGGACAATGGGCGGACAATGTCCTCCTTCCTGCTCGCGCTTCTGGTGGCGTTCGGCGTGATCTTGCTCGTCGAGCTGCCGGACAAGACGCTCGTCGCGACGCTGGTGTTGTCGACCCGGTATCGGCGGCGGCCGGTGCTCGTCGGGGTGGCCGCCGCCTTCGCGGTGCAGTGCGTGATCGCCGTGTCGGCCGGCGGGCTGCTGCACCTGCTGCCGCGGCGGGGTGTCGAGGCCGGGGTGGCCGGGCTGTTCGCGATCGGCGCGGCGTTGCTGATCCGCGAGTCGCTGGGCGAGGACGAGCACACCGACGTGGACGCCGCCAGCACGCAGGTGCCGGCCTCGACCCGGCGCATCGCGCTGACGTCGTTCGGAGTGCTGTTCGCCGCCGAGTGGGGCGATGCCAGCCAGCTCGCGACGGCCGGACTCACCGCTCGGGTCGGCGAGCCCGTCGCGGTCGGGATCGGGGCCTGGCTGGCGCTGGTCGGGGTGGCCGTGATCGCGATGCTGGCCGGGCGGGTCATCGTCAAGCGGGTGCCGGTGCGGCTGGTGCACCGGGTGGCCGGCGTCCTGTTCGCGGCGTTCGCCGTCGTGGCCCTGGTGAGCGCCATCCGCGGCTGACCGCTGTTCCGTTCCGGTTTTGGCCGTCCGGCATCACATACGTGACTGGGCGGCCAAAAGCGTGACTAGGGTCGATCACATGGACCTTGGCATCGGCTTGCCGAACCCCGTCCCGGGCACCCCGGGGCCACTGCTCGTCGACTGGGCGCGCCGCGCCGAGGAACGCGGGTTCACCGGCCTGGCCACCATCGACCGGATCGTCTTCCCGAGCTACGACTCGCTGACCACCCTGGCCGCGGCCGCCGGGGCAACCAGCCGCATCCGGCTCACCACCAACATCCTGCTCGCCCCGGCGTACCCGCCTGTGTGGCTGGCCAAGGCGGCGGCGAGCATCGACCAGCTGTCCGGCGGCCGGCTCACCCTGGGCCTGGGCGTCGGCACGCGCGAGGACGACTACGTGGCCGTCGAACGCGACTTCCACCACCGCGGCCGGGACTTCGACGCCGAGCTGGACATCATGCACCGGGCCTGGCGGGGCGAGCCCGTCGGCGAGGGCACCCTGCCGGTGTGCCCCACGCCCACCAACGACCAGCGGGTGCCGATCCTCGTCGGCGGCAACGGCGACCACGCCGTCCGCCGGATGCTCAGCTGGGGCGTCGGCTGGACGGCGGGCGGTTCCGGTGCGACCCAGGCCGGACCGTTCCTCGAACAGCTGCGCGCCGCCTGGCGGGAGGCCGGGAAGGCCGGCGAGCCGCGGTTCGCCGCCCTGGCGTACTTCTCGCTGGGCGACGAGGCCGACGCCCCGTCCCGGGAGTACCTGCGCCACTACTACGGCTCGGCCGGCGGCCCGGAGGCCGGCGAGGCGGTCGCCGGGTCGGCGCTGCGCAGCCCGCAGGCGATCCGCGAGGCGATCAAGGGATTCGAGGATGCCGGATTCACTGAGCTGTATCTCGACCCGACCGTGGCGTCCCTGCAGCAGATCGACCGCCTGGCCGACGCCGTCCTCTAGGCAGGTTGCCTAGCCAGATCACCGGGGTACTGCACAGGCTGTGCACTCTGCCGGATATTCAGATGCACACTTGCATCGTCCCGGCCGCGCAGCGCAGGGTAACGCCATGACGACTGTGGAGCTGACCCCGGAAGAGCGCGCCGCTGATCTGACCGCCGAGCGGCTCA
>DASXYE010000311.1:0-13097 GCA_036502695.1 Jatrophihabitantaceae bacterium | reverse complement strand
GGCGGCTGGTGTACGGGGGCCACACGATCGGACTCGCGTTCGCGCAGACCTGCCGGGTACTGCCCGAGCTGGTGACCGTGCTCGGCTGGCACGGCTGTGACCATCTCGGTCCGGTGTACGAGGGCGACACCGTGCGCAGCCGAATCACGGTGGAGCGGGTCGAGGCGCTGGCCGGGGGCGGATCGCTGGCGCACCTGCGCAGCGAGGTCACCGCCGACGGCGACGGTGATCGCCCCGTCCTCGACTGGCGGTTCGTCGCCCTGTTCGCCTAAACGTCTTGATGATCTCGGCTGAACCCGCGAAATCTGGCGGATTCGGCCGAGATCATCAGCGGTGGTGGATTCGGATCCTGACCGACAACTGATATAACTATTTAGCAGCGACGGCGAACGGCGGGAGATCCCATGCAGCAGATCGACCTGATTCAGGCCAAGCTGGATATTCAGGAGCTGGCGGCGCGGTATGCCCACTTCTGCGACCACCCCGGCTGGGACGGCGTGGTCGATCTGTTCACCGACGACGGGGTGTTCGACGCGGCCACCGTCTACGGCGCCGTCTACACCGGCAAGGACGAGCTGCGCGGGTTCTACGAAGGCGCGCCCGACGCGGTCGCGCACCACCCGACCTCGCAGTTCACGGACCTGAACGAGGACGGCACGGCGACGTCGAGCCTGAAGATGATCGTCTTCTTCCACCGCCAGGCCTTCTCGGTCGACTATTACTGGGACTTGGTGTCGGTCGACGGGCAATGGAAGATCAGCAAGCAGAGCATCTCGATCATCGGCAAGGTGCGATTCGGCGCTGAGCAGGCGGCCGCCTGAGCCGCGTCGGGTTGAGCAGGCGGTCGAGTCCGATCGGCGAAAGGTTCGTGGTGGAGACGACTACCGAGTCCGCGGCGCCGCCGGTGCGGGAGATGGCCGCGCTGGTCGGCTCGGGGTCGTTGGCCGCGTTGCTGGCCTGGCGAGCGGTGGAGCGCCCCGCTCACGGATTCTTGTTCGTCGAGGAGGAACCGGCCCGCACGTTCGCGGAGCTGGCGCACGCCACCGCCACGCTCGACTCCCGACTGGCCGCGGCGGGCGTGGACCGCGGCGCCCGGGTGCTCGTCCGGGTGGGCAACGACGAGCGCTTCCTGCCGGCGCTGGTGGCTACGTGGTTGCGCGGCGCGGCGGCCATCCCGATGCATCCCGCCGCACCGGTCGCGGAGGTCGCCGCGGTCGCCGACACCCTCGGGGCCGTGGCCGTCGTGTGTGCCCCGGACGACCCGGTGCGCGATGCCGACCTGACCGTTCCGGTCGTGCCGTCCGCCCGCTTCCCGGACGCCGAGCACGGCGCTGAGTCGGGCACCGATCCCGTGTCGGCGGCGCCAGTTGCCCTGCCCGTGCCCCGCGACGTCGCCGGCAGCGAGCCGGCCCTCGTGCTGCTCACGTCCGGGTCGACGGGCACCCCGAAGGGTGTGCTGCTCACCCACGACAACGCCTGGGCGAACCTGCGCTCGACGGTGTCGGCGTTCCGCTCGGACGTGGGCCCCAGCCCGCTGCCCACGGTGCCGAAACCGCCCAACCTCGTCGCGAACCCCTTGTCGCACACGGCCGGCATCGTGCGCCTGCTGTTCGCGCTCTACGTCGGGCGCGACGTCGTCCTGCTGCGCAAGTTCAGCGGGGCCCTGGCGAAGAAGCTGGTGGACGCCCACGGCATCGACCAGCTCACCCTGAACCCGGCGATGCTGCGCATGCTGCTCGACGAGACGCAGCCCGGCGACACGCTGGGCAAGGTCCGCTACGTCTCGTCGGGTACCGCGCCGCTCACCCCGGCGCTGCGCGAGCAGTTCGAGCAGCGGTTCGACGTGCCGGTGCTGCAGGCGTACGGGCAGACCGAGGCGTTCGGCGGCATCGCCATCGAGAGTGTCAAGGACGTGCTCGCGGGTCGGCGCCGACCGGGCTCGGTCGGCAAGCCCCTGCCCGGCGTCGAGCTGCGGATCGTCGCCCCGGACGGCGCCGATACGCCGAGCGGTGAACCGGGCGAGATCTGGGTCCGCTCCCGATCGGCGATGGCTGGATACGTCGGCGGCGGCGATGTCCCCACAACCACGGGTGATTGGCTGCGCACCGGGGATCTCGGCCGGCTCGACGACGACGGCTACCTCTACCTCACCGGGCGGCTGAAGAACATCATCATCTGCGGGGGATTCAACATCGCCCCCGAAGAGGTCGAGGCGGCGCTGGAGAACGACGAGCGGGTGGTCGAGGCGGTGGTGGTGTCCTGGCCGGACGAGCGGCTCGGCGAGATACCGGTAGCCGTCGTCGAGAGTGCCGCCGAACCGGCCGACGTGCTCGCGGCAGTAGGCCCGCGGCTGACCGCCTACAAGCGACCGCGCCGGCTGTTCCGGGTAACGGCGCTGCCCCGGGTGCCGAACGGGAAGGTCGACCGGCGCGCGGTGGCCGCCCTGGTCGCCGGGCTGATGGGCGATGCCGGATGAGCGCCCCCCGCACGGTGCCCGTCGACGAGACGACCGCCCGCGGCTTCCTGCCGCCGGCGGCGGTGTACATCGACGGCGAGTACGTGACCGAGGCCGGTGGCGAGCGCCACGAGCACGTCCACCCCGGAGACGGCCAGCCACTGGGCGAATGGAGCCTGGCCGGGGCCGACGACGTCGATCGGGCCGTCCGGTCGGCGCGGGCCGCGCAGCAGGTGTGGGCGGCGCTGACCCCCGCGCAGCGCCGCGACACGTTGCTCACCGTGGCCGAGGCCTACCGCGCGCACCACGTGGAGCTCGCGGCGGTGGCCGCGCTCGAGATGGGCATGCCGATCCGCACCGCCGTAGCCGGGACGCTGGGCGCCGTCGAGTGGTTCCGCTACTACGCGGGGTGGGCGGACAAGATCGAAGGCCTGGTCGCGCCGGTCCCGGGCACCCACGACTACGCCATCCCGCAGCCGTACGGCGTGGTCGGCGCGATCATCCCGTGGAACGGCCCGGCGATGGGGCTGAGCGTGAAGGTCGCTCCGGCGCTGGCGGCCGGCAACGCTGTGGTGCTCAAGCCCTCGGACTTCGCCCCGCTGAGCGGCGGCCTGTTCGCGAAGGTCGCCACCGACGCCGGCCTGCCGCCCGGGCTGTTCAACGTGGTGACCGGTGGGCCGGCGGTCGGTGCGGCCCTGTGCGCGCACCCGGGCGTGGACGTCATCAGCTTCACCGGCGGCAACGTCGCCGCCCGCGAGGTCGGCACGATCGCTGCGCAGCGGGCGGTGCCGACGGTGCTGGAGCTCGGCGGGAAGTCGGCGTCGCTGGTCTTCGCCGATGCCGACGTGCCGCGCGCGGCGAAGCTGGCCGCCGTCCTGGCCGTCGCGCAGAACAGCGGCCAGGGCTGCTTCCTGCCGACCCGGCTGCTCGTGCAGCGGCCGGTGTACGAGCAGGCGCTGGAGATCATCCAGAAGACGGCGTCGGGCTTCACGCTCGGCCGCCCGTTCGAGCCGGCGACCGTGATGGGACCGGTGGCCAATCGCCAGTCGTACGAACGCATCCTGGCCATCTTCGAGCGGATCGGCGTCGACCAGGACGGTGAGCTGCTCACCGGCGGGCAGCGCGCCGGCGGTGACCTCGCCGACGGGTTCTACATCGAGCCGACGGTCTACTACGACGTCGACCCGGGCAGCCGGCTGGCCCGCGAGGAGGTCTTCGGCCCGGTGCTGAGCGTGCTGCCGTTCGACGACGAGGACGAGGCGATCCGGATCGCCAACGACAACGACTTCGGGCTGGCCGGCTACGTGTGGACGGAGAACCTGCGCCGGGCGCACCGCGTCGCGGCCGCACTCGACGCCGGCTACGTCTCGGTCAACAGCCTGGCCGGCCTTCCCCCCGCAGCGCCGTTCGGCGGCTGGAAGGCCAGCGGCTACGGGACCGAAGGCGGCCGCCAGGGCCTGCTGCAACTGATGCGCACCAAGAACGTCCACATAGGACTGTGAGCAACCATGACTGACTCCACGCAGTTCCAGGCCGTGCTCTTCGACGTCAGCGACCACGTCGCGACGATCACGCTGAACCGGCCGGACGTGCTGAACAGCTTCAACCAGCAGATGCTCGACGAGCACGCGCAGATCTGGCAGCGCTGCCGCACCGACGACGACATCCGGGCCGTCGTGCTGCGGGCGGCCGGCGATCGGGCGTTCTCCACCGGCGTCGACCGCAAGAACGGCCGGGTCCGCCACGACAACCCGTTCAGCGCGGACGACCCGGGAATGTTCCTGGGCGCGAAGCAGAACCGGGTGTGGAAGCCGCTGATCTGCGCGGTGCACGGCATGTGCGCCGGCGGGGCCTTCTACTGGCTGAACGAGGCCGACGTGATCATCTGCTCGGAGGAGGCCACCTTCTTCGACCCGCACACGACCTACGGCATGGTGTCGGCCCTGGAACCGGTCGGGCTGGCCCGTCGCATCCCGATCGGCGAGGCGATGCGCATCGCGCTGTTCGGCCTGGACGAGCGGATGAGCGCGACTCGCGCCCACACCATCGGCCTGGTGAGCGAGGTGGTTCCCCGCGAGGAGCTGTGGGGCCGGGCCGCCACGCTCGCCGCTCGGCTGGCCGCCAAGCCGCCGCTGGCCGTGCAGGGCACGGTCAAGGCGGTGTGGGACGCGTTCTCGATGTCGCCCGGCGCCGCCCGCGAGGTGCCGCTGCACTACACGCAGCTGGGCAACCCGGGCAGCCAGCTCGACCTGGGCGCGGTCGAGAAACCCAAGTGGGAACTGCGCTAGCGGCGTCGAACGGGGAAGAACGGAGCATCGCGATGGGCCTACTGGACGGGCGGACCGCCGTCGTCACCGGCGCCGCGCAGGGCATCGGCCTGGAGATCGCGCGCGCGTTCGTCGAGAACGGCGCGCGGGTGGTTATCGGCGACATCGACGGCGCCGCGGTCGACAAGGCCGTCGCCGAGCTCGGCGGCGCCGACGTCGCCGTCGGGTCGGCCTGCGACGTCCGCAGCAGCACCGACCTGGACGCGCTGCTCGCCCTGGCCGACACCGCCAGCGGGCCGCTCGACGTCATGGTGAACAACGCCGGGATCACCCGGGACGCGACCCTGCGGACGATGACCGAGGACCAGTTCGACGCGGTGATCGAGGTGAATCTCAAGGGGGTCTGGCTCGGAACCAAGGCGGCCGCGGCGCGCATGCGCGAGGCCGGACGGGGCTCCATCGTCAACATCTCGTCGCTGTCCGGGAAGGTCGGCATGGTCGGCCAGACCAACTACTCGGCCGCCAAGGCGGGGGTAGTCGGGCTGACCAAGGCAGCGGCGAAGGAGCTGGCGCACAAGGGGATTCGCGTCAACGCCGTGCAGCCCGGGTTGATTCGCACCCCGATGACCGAGGCCATGCCGAGCAAGGCGTGGGACCAGAAGATGAGCGAGATACCGATGGGACGCCCCGGTGAGCCGCGCGAGGTCGCCACCGTCGTGCTCTTCCTGGCCTCGGACTGGTCCAGCTACCTGACCGGCACGGTGCAGGAAGTCACGGGCGGGCGGTTCATGTGATGCGCCGGACGATCTTCGAACCCGAGCACGAGCAGCTGCGCGAGACCGCCCACGCGTTCTTCGTCAAGTACGCGGTGCCGCACCGCGACGAGTGGGAGGCGCAGGGCCACGTCGGTCGCGAGATCTGGCAGCAGGCCGGCGCGCACGGGCTGCTCGGGCTGGAGATCCCGGCGGAGTACGGCGGCCCCGGCGTGCACGACTACCGGTTCAACGCCGTCATCATCGAAGAGGCGACGCGGACGCGGGCCGGCGTCGCGCTGACCTTGCAGAACGAGATCATCGCGCCGTACGTGGTGAGTTTGGGCACCGAGGAGCAGAAGCGGCGGTGGCTGCCCGGCCTGGTCACCGGCGAGACGCTCGGCGCGATCGCGATGTCCGAACCCGGCGCGGGGTCCGACCTGGCCGGCATCCGCACCTCGGCCCGGCGCGACGGCGACGACTGGATCATCGACGGCAGCAAGACGTTCATCAGCGGGGGCTACCTGGCCGACTTCGTCATCGTGGTCGCGCGCACCGATCCCGACGTCGGCCACAAGGGCTTCACCCTGCTCGTCGTCGAGGACGGCATGCCCGGCTTCGAGCGGGGCAACAAGCTGGACAAGATCGGCCAGCGCACCAGCGACACCATGGAGCTGTTCTTCAGCGGCGTGCGCGTGCCCGACCGCAACCGGCTCGGCGAGGTGGGCGGCGGCTTCTACGCGTTGATGCGCAACCTGCCGCAGGAGCGGATGGCCATCGCGGTCGGCGGGCTGGCCAACGCCGAGCGCGCCTTCGAGATCACCCTGGAGTACGCGAAGACCCGCACGGCGTTCGGGCAGCCGATCGGCACCTTCCAGGTCAACCGCCACGCGCTGTCGGAGATGCACACCAAGCTGCAGGTCGCTCGCACGTACCTGGACCAGTGCATGCTCGGCGTGACCAGCGGCGAGCTGAGCGCCGAGGACGCGGCCGGCGCGAAGTGGTGGACCACCGAGCTGGAGTGGGAAGTCGTCGACCGCTGCATGCAGCTGTTCGGCGGCTACGGCTACATCAACGAGTACGAGATCGCCGGCATCTGGCGCGATGCACGCATCCAGCGGCTGTACGGCGGGACGACCGAGATCATGAAGGATCTCGTCGGCCGCAAGCTGGGCCTCTGATGTCCGGCGCCGGGGCTTCGCGACCCCTGCTCTATCCCGAGTTGTCCGCGCTTCGCGGTCCTATGACGCATCCAAGCGCGGACAACTCGCCAGGACTTTGGGCAACGAATCCGGGCGCGGACAAGACCCGGCCGACTAGGAGGTCAGCGCATGAGTGATGGGCGACTGGTGGGCAAGGTCGCGTTCGTGACCGGCGCGGCGCGCGGTCAGGGCCGCTCCCACGCGGTGCGCCTGGCCGCCGAGGGCGCCGACATCATCGCGGTCGACGTCTGCGACCAGCTCGAGTCGGTGCCCTACCCGATGGCCACCAAGGCGGACCTGGACGAGACGGTCGCCGCCGTCGAGGCGCTCGATCGCCGGATCGTCGCGCGGCCGGCCGACGTGCGCGATCTCGCCGCGCTGCGTTCGGTTGTCGACGAGGGGGTCGCCCAGCTCGGCCGGCTCGACGTCGTCGTCGCCAACGCCGGCATCGCCACCTATGCCCCGGCGGTGGACCTCACCGAACTCGAGTGGGACGAGATGATCGCGGTCAACCTCGGTGGGGTGTGGCGCACGATCCGCGCCGCCGTGCCGCACATCAGGGCGCACGGCGACGGCGGCTCGGTGATCATCACCAGCTCGGCGTCGGGGCTGCGCGCCATCCCCAACACGGCGCACTACGCCGCGGCCAAGCACGGTCTGGTCGGACTCATGAAGGTGCTGGCCCTCGAGCTCGGCCCGGAGCGGATCCGGGTCAACACCATCCATCCGACCACCGTCGACACGCCGATGACGCGCAACGACGCGACGCTGGACCTGTTCCTACCGGGTCAGGCTGACCAGTCGACCGAGGCGTTCGCCCGCATCGCGCAACGGCTCAACGTCTTGCCGGTGCCGTGGATCCAGCCTGAGGCCGTCAGCAATCTCGTGGCGTTCCTCGCCTCGGACGACGCGCAGTTCATCACCGGAGCCGCCGTCCCGGTCGACGCCGGAATGTCGGTGCGCTGGTAGCCCGGCTCGTTGACGGACGGTCAGTTGAACAGGTCGACGATCCGCTTGTTCTTCAGGTCCTCGCCGAGCAGGGTGTTCGCGGCCGTCTGCATGTGCTTGAGCCAGTGCTTGTGCGCGCCCTCGCGATCGCCGGCCTCGACGAAACTGGTCAGCTTGCGGAAGGACAGCAGCACCCGCCGGAAGCGCTCGGGCCGGTTGTTCTCGGTGAACCGCTTGGGAACCGTGGCCGCGTAGTGGGTCGCCACCACCTCCTGCAGCAGCTCACCCTGCAGCGCGAGAGTCTTGTTGCCGCTGCCCCGCAGTACCAGTTCGTGGAACTTGTACGTGGTGCGCGACCAGGAGTGTGGCTCGGGGACGCCCTTCTCGCCGGCGGCGATCAGCTCGGCGACCTCGTCGCAGCACTCCTTGAGCGCCTTGATGTCCTCGGCGTTCTTGCGGGCGGCCATCAGACCGGCGCAGATCGGCTCCAGGGCGGTCCGCGCCTCGTACACGTCGGCGATCGTCGCGCCGTCGAGCTGCAGCAGCAGGCCGACGTAGCGCGCACCCACCGACACGTCGGGGGCGAGCACGAGGGCGCCGCCGCCGACACCGCGCCGCACGCTGATCAGGGACTCGGTCTCGAGGATGCGGTACGCCTCGCGCAGCGTCGGCCGGGACACCCCGATCTGCTCCATGAGCTCGGACTCCGTCGGCAGCGTCATACCGGGCAGGAGCTCGCGCCGCACGATCTGGCCGCGGATCTGCGCGGCGATCAGCTCCGCCGTCTTGGGCGCCCTGATCTGCTTGTTGACCGGAGTCGTCACTCTCGGAGGCATGTCCGCTCCCTGCGCTGGCTGTCAAACGAGACCAAAGCAATACGGTACACACAGATCACTGATTGTGCGTTCTCCGTCAAAGACGTCCGGCGCGTCGTCCGCCGGGGTCGGGCGGCCACGGCCGGTAATCCAGGCTAGCCCATAAACAGCTTAATCAGTAAACTGTAGAGCGGCGCCCGCCAGCGGCTGCCGTCCGAGGTCGCAGAAGGGTATCGCCAGGTGAAGCCCGCCGAATTCGAGCAGGTCCAGTACGCGGTTGCCGAGAACGTCGCGACCGTCACGCTGAATCGGCCGCGCCGGCGCAACGCGTGGACCGGCCGGATGGCCATCGAGTACCGCTGGGCGCTGCACGCGGCCGAGCACGACCGGGAGGTCGGCGCGGTCGTCGTCACCGGGGCCGGCCACTCGTTCTGCGTCGGCGCCGACCTGGAGATCCTGGACGAGATCAACGACGCGGGCGGCTCGTATCAGCGGATGCTCGCCGAGCTGCCGCCGTTCCCCGACGACGCCCCGCCCGGACTTCGGCACAACCACACGTTTCCGCTGACGCTGAGCAAGCCCGTGGTGGCCGCGCTCAACGGTCCGTGTGCCGGCGCCGGGTTCGTGCTGGCCTGCTTCGCCGACTTTCGCATCTCCGTCGACGCGAACAAGATCACCCCGTCGTTCGCCGGGCTCGGGCTGCCGGCCGAGTACGGATTGGCCTGGACGCTCACCCGGATCGTCGGGCTGCAGAACGCGCTCGAGATCCTGCTGGCGAACCCGGTCATGTCCGGCGACGAGGCGCGCGAGCTGGGATTCGTCCGGCGCAGCTGGCCGGCCGAGCAGTTCCCCGAGCGGGTGCAGGAGTTCGCGCGCGGCATGGCCCGGCACAGCTCACCGGCGGCGCTGCGGGTGATGAAGCGGCAGGTGTACGTCGACGCGCAGGGGGATCTCGAAACCGCCTACCTGCGCGCGGTCGAGGACATGAACCGGATGGTCCGCGAGCCGGACTTCACCACCGGGTTGACCGCGATCCGCGAACGGCGCCGGCCCGACTTCCGCAGGCCGGCCGGCGACGACAGAGAGGACACGTGATGGGACGGGTCGCGGGAAAGGTCGTGCTGATCACCGGCGCGGCGCGGGGCCAGGGACGCAACCACGCCGTGCGCCTGGCGGCCGAAGGCGCCGACATCGTCGCGGTCGATCTCTGCGCGGACCTGCCGACGGTGCCCTACCCGATGGGCACCGCGGAGGAGCTGGCGCAGACCGCGAAGGCGGTCGAGGCCCAGGACCGCCGGTGCGTGACCGTGCAGGCGGACGTGCGCGACCCGGCGACGATGGCCGACGCGGCCGCCCGCGCGGTGGCCGAGCTCGGGCGGCTGGACGTCGTGGTCGCCAACGCCGCGGTGTCGGCCCTGGGCGCCGAGCTCACCAACCAGTCGTGGGTGGACACCGTCGACGTCAACCTGGTCGGAGTGATCAACACGGTGCACGCGGCGTACCCGCACCTGAAGCCGGGCGCGTCGATCATCGCGATCGGGTCGCTGGTGGCCATCCGGCCCCGACGGGCTTACGACGAGGCCGGCCCGGGCTCGGCCGCCTACAAGTACGCGAAGCTGGCCGTGGCGCAGTACGTCCACGAGCTCGCGACGGCACTCGCCCCGGAGATGATTCGGGCCAACGTCATCCACCCCACCAACGTCGACAGCCCGATGCTGCAGAACGACTCGACGTATCGGCAGTTCCGCCGCGACCTGGACCACCCCACCCGCGAGGACGCCGAGCCGCACTTCCCGCTCGTCCACGCGATGCCGGTCCCGTACGCCGAGCCGGACGAGATCAGTCACGCCGTCGTGTATCTCGCCTCGGACGAGTCACGGCTGATGACCGGCAACCAGCTGCGCGTCGACGCCGGCGGCTACCTCAAGGTCAACAGCTTCCATCCGTAGCTGGGTGATTCGGTGAAGGCTGTATGCAGGGAACCCCGCCGGGCCATCCACGGGTCGCCGATACCCGTGATCAACAGCCACTCAGCTAGCGGATCCGCACGCTCGCGGGCTGTTGATCACCAACGAGCCGTGGCCCGCGGGCTCTTTCTAGCATCGGTGCCACACTCGTGATCTTCGCGGAACCACCCATCTAGGGGTTGTGCATGTCGGTCGAGATCTCTGCCCACGAGCAGATCCGTCAACTCGCCTGCCGGTACGCCGAGGCACTCGACTCGCGCGATCTGGACGCGCTGATGGAGTGCTTCGTCCCGGACGTCCGGGTCGGCCGCGATCGGTCCGGCCGGCCGGCGCTGCGGGAATGGTTCGACGGGGTGCTGCGGACGTTCGGGGTCAGCATCCACTTCATCGGCAACCACCGGATCACTCTCGAGTCCGACGACGAGGCCTCCGGGGTGGTCTATTGCCGCGCCGAACACGAGGTGGGCGAGCAGTGGCTGGTCATGATGATCCAGTACTGGGACACCTACGACCGGGTGGACGGCGAGTGGCTGTTCCGTCGCCGCAAGGAGAAGGTCTGGTACGGGGTGGAACAGGTACCGGCCCCCCTCGGACCGGCGATGTACCGCTGGCCGGGGCGCGAGCCGAAGGTGGCCGACCTGCCGGCCGAGTGGCCGAGCTGGTCGGCCTTCTGGGCCGCCGGGCCGGGCCACCCATAGCCGGCGCCTGACTGTCAAGATCGACGTGTCCGCCTGGTCGGTCGCGGGCCTTGATGACCTCGGCACTAGTGACCAGATCTGGTCGTTCTGCCGGGATCATCAGGCGGGCCCAGACGTCCGAACGCCGCTGACCGGATGCGCAGGAAGATCGGCCGGCGAATGCGATCTTCCTGCATATCCAGCGCTATAGGGCTGTATCCGTAGGAAGATCGCATCGCGAACTGGATCTTCCTGCGCTCGGTGGGGCATTGTCCGGCGGGCTCGAGTGATCAGTCGGGTGCCCCGCCGGGCACGACGAAGCGCTGCAGGGCCTCGCGCTCGAGCTCGCTGAGAGGCTGGCTGGCCGTCCGGTCCTCGGTGCGCCGGACGTGCGTCGCCCAGTTCAGCGCGACGCACTCACCGTCCTGGAACAGCGCCGCCACGTAGTCGTAGGAGCTGCGCCCGAACCGGCCGGTGCCGACCGCGACCTCCACGGTGCCCGGATAGCCGACCTCGCGCAGGTAGGCGATCTGGAAGCCGGCGAGGATGACCGAGCTGAACGCGCCCGGCACCTGCGCCACGATGGCCCGGTGCAGCGAGTAGCGGCCCTCCTCGAAGAACCGGGCGATCGCCACGTTGTTCACGTGCCGCTGCACGTCCATGTCGGAGAACATCGTGGGCAGCACCACGTGGTGCGGGTAGCTGGCGCGATCGGCCAGCCGCGGGTCGTGCCTCATGGCGGCGCACGTTATCACCAAATAGCTAACTGATTGACCCGTCGAGGCCTTTCCATAGAGGCAGATCAGTTATACGTTAGAGGCCCAGTGCGTGCGACGGAGGAGGTCGGGCCGCAATGCCACTGCAGGACGACATGAAGATCATCTCGACGGACGACCACGTCGTCGAGCATCCCAACGTTTGGCAGGACCGGTTGCCGGACCGGTTCAAGGACCGTGGACCGCGGATCATCGAGGACGAGAAGCGCCACCACGTCTGGCAGTACGACGGGCAGCTCTATCCGCAGATCGGGCTCAATGCGGTGGCCGGCAAGGATCCGCACGATTTCGGCATGGAGCCGGTCCGCTACGACGACATGATCCCCGGCTGCTACGACGCCGCCGAGCGGGTCAAGGACATGGACATCGACGGCGTGCACGCAGCGCTCTGCTTCCCGTCGTTCCCGGGCTTCTCCGGCGGCGTGTTCCAGCGGGCGAACGACAAGGACCTCGCGCTGGAGTGCGTCAAGGCGTGGAACGACTTCCAGGTCGACGAATGGGCCGCCGCCGCATCCGATCGGCTCATTCCGATCGGCCTGCTGCCGACCTGGGACCCGCTGCTGGCCGCCAAGGAGGTCGAGCGGCTGGCCGAGCGCGGGACCAAGGCGATCAGCTTCCCGGACGGTCCGGTCCCGCTCGGCCTGCCGTCGTTCCACGACCCCGAGCACTGGGAGCCGTTGTGGGACGCCGTCGAGGCGGCCGACCTGCCCCTGTGCCTGCACTTCGGGTCCGGCAGCTTCGTGCCCGGTTTCTCCTTCCTGGACAAGGACAATCCTGACCCGAACGTCCCGTTCGCCGTCGCCATCGCCGTCTTCGCGACCAACTCGATGTGGTCGACGGTCGACCTGCTCTTCTCCGGTGTGCTGCAGCGGCATCCGAAGTTGCGCTTCGTCCTGTCGGAGGGCGGCATCGGCTGGATCCCGTACCTGCTCGAGCGCACCGACTACACGTGGGAGCGGCACCGCTGGTACCAGAACATCGACAAGACCGCGCGTCCCTCCGACCTGTTCAAGAAGCACTTCTGGGGTTGCTTCATCGACGACTACCACGGTGTGGCCAACCGCTACACGATCGGCGTCGAGCGCATCCTCATCGAAGTCGACTACCCGCACTCGGACTCGAACTGGCCCAACAGCCGCAAGCGGATCGCGGAGAACCTGATCGACGTTCCCGACGACGAGTGCCGGCTCATCGTGGAGCAGAACGCCCGGGATCTGCTGAGGTTCCCCGGCTGATGC
>DASXYE010000310.1:0-28360 GCA_036502695.1 Jatrophihabitantaceae bacterium | reverse complement strand
GAGCGCGAACTCATCCCGTCGCCGCGCTCTTCACACCACAACGAACCGAAACCCGGCACCGCGAGCCAGCCAGATCCACTCCGGACCGCACCCCGGCTGCGAAGTTGTCCGCGCTTCGCGATGCCGGACCGTCGCGAAGCGCGGACAACTCCGACTAGAAGCCCGAGCCCGAGCTACCAGCGGCCGTTGTCGTCGACGCGGGGCGGTTGGGTGCCGGTCACCAGCATCGCGAGCGCCTCGTCCATCGAGTCGCCCAGATGCCACTCCCCCGCATGGTCGAGTGCGAAGACGTGTCCGGACGAGGCCATGGCGATGATCGAGTCGTGATCGCCTTCCATGCCGATGGGGAACAGCCGATCACCCAGTACCGCGCCGAAGTCGGCCAGCGTCTCAGTGCTGGCGGCGATCGGTACCGGGTCGATCACGAACGGCCGGCGCCGCAGGTCGACACCCGGCCCGTCCTGGATGACCGTCAGCCCGGTGAACTCGCGCAGCGCCGCGAGCGCGGCATCGTGCGCCTCGGTGCGCGCGCCGTCGCGGCCGATCTCGCCGTGGACGTAATCGACCGCGGGCTGCTCGTCGACGGCCCGACCGGGCGTCCAGCCCGCCGCGGTCAGCGCCGCGGCGACGTCCGGGGCGAAGCGCTCGCTCATGATCGGATCCACGGCGGACGCAGCTGGAAGCCGAGGTGGCGACTGAGCAACGCGCACGACAGGCACGGCGGGGCCGATTCGCCGCCCACCGGATCGCCCGGCTCACGCACCCGGTAGGTCACCAGGCCGGCGCCGACGAACAGCTGGTCTCGCGCCTGCTCGAGGCTGATCGGGGGTTCGCCGGCCGCGGCCCGGCGGGCGTCCTCGGCGTGCAGCGCGTCGGAGAAGGCGGCTGCCTCCGAGCAGCGGTCGTTGCCGCGCTCGCGGAACTCGACCGGCAGCTGCTCGTCCAGGTAGGAGCGCACGAGGGGGTGCAGGTTCGGCGGCGAATCACCCTTGACGCTGCGGGCGCTCACCACCCGATCGGACAGTGTCAGCCGGCTGACGGTGGCCGGCGTGACCACTCGGCGCAGATCGCGGCGCGCCTGGTCAGCCGGATCCCAGGTGCGCGGTGCGGGTGGGCGCTCGGACCGCTTCTCACGGAACTGGTCGATCACCATGTCGATCGGCAACGACGGCCACACCGACAACTCGCCGGTCTCGCGGTCGATGATGCCGCGACCGGCCCCGAACAGCGGTGGATGGTCGGCGGGCGGCTGCGCCCAGACGACGTAGCCGAGGTCGAATTCACGAACCGCCGCGGTGAGCGGCACCGTCGAGGCGCTCTCGGCCACCCACTTCTCGGCGATCTGATCGGCCTCGTCGCGAGTGATCATCGCCCCACCAGACACCCTTCGAGCGTAGCCGTCGGCCCCGGCCGGACCGGGTGCGTTGCCTAATGCTGCCAACGGGATCCACCGGGGTCGCGGGCCACTTACCGTTGTGCGGTGGACGACGAGCCACTGATCTTTCCGATCGGCCACCGCGTGGGCACCCGTCAGGTGCGACGCGGCGTGTCGTTCCACGACTTGAGTGCCGCCGAGTTCGGTGTCTGGACGGCGGCGTACGGAAGCCCCGAGGCGCTGCGCGACGAGCAGCCCTGGCATCGGCGCCACGTCGTGGACGCTGTGGCCGACGTCGACGACCCCGTCACGGCGCTCGACGCCCTGCTCGACCGGGGACTGCTGATCGAGGTCGATCGCAGTAACCCGACCGATTTTGCCCGCGGTCATAGGCTGATTCCGCTGATGCTGGGCCTCGGCAACACCGTCGACGACCCGGCGCTGTTCGGCATCGGGTTCATCGGCCAGCCCGTGCTGAACGTCGGCCACGTCGTGTACGACCTGTGGCAGTGGTCGCCGATGGACGACTCCCTGTGGGCCACCTGCGAGAACGCGGCCGACCTGGCCCGGCGCGCCGGCAGCACCGATCCCGACTACACGGATCCGGACCGGCTGCTCGGCGGCTTCCTCGGCTCGCTGAACGCCCTGCTGTGCACCCGCGCCGCCTGTCTGGACGTCCCGGTCCGGCTCGGGCCGGCGACCGGCGTCCGAGTCCGGGCCGCGTGACGACGATGCTCTTTCCCGTAGGCCACTACGTCGGTGTCGACGCCGATGCCGATGCTCAGCGCCATCTCGTGCGCGTCGGCTGGCATCTGCTCCGGCTCGACGACGAGCGGTTCGCCGTCTGGACGCTCGCCCACGGACTGCCCGGCGACGACCCGGCGCCATGGAACCGGGCCGGCGTGGACGCGGTCGCGCGTACCGCCGGCCTCCACGCCACCGGCCCGATCCTCGACGACCTGCTGGCCGAGGATCTCGTGATCGACGTCATGCCCGGCACGGCAGAGGCGATCGACTTCGCCCGGACGTGCCGGCTGCGCTCGCAACTGATCGGGCTCGGCGCCGACCCGGATCGCCCCGGCGCGTACGCCATCGGCCCGGCGGCCGGCGTCCCGGTCGTGCGCGTCGACGCCGTCGGGTACGAACTGTGGCAGTGGGGCCATCTGTGCGACAGCCTCTGGCACGCCTGCGCGGTGCTCGCCGAGGCCAGCGACGACCTGCCCGACGTCGACGCCGCGCTGACCCGCAGCCTGGCTGTACTTCAGACGCTCATCGCCCACGGGGCAATCCACCTGGACGAGGCGCGCGAGGACTGGGCGACGTCCGACACCCCGGCCGCCGCCGGAGTTGTCCACGCTTAGCGTCGCCGGAGCCCGTCGACGCGCGGACAACTTGTGGAGGACGGGACGGGCGGCGGGCCTGCCGCCCACTAGCTGCTGATCGGCGGCGGCAACTCGCGGGCGAACCGCTCGACGAAACCGGGCACTCGCTTCGTTCCGACCTGGGGCCGGGTCTGCGCCTGGACGTCGACGTCGTGCGGCAGTCGCAGCGGGGCGGCGAACAGGAAGTCCGCGGTCACCACCAGGAACGTGCGCACGGCGTCGGTGGCCGGCCCGTGGGGTGGTGCGGACTGGTACAGCAGGTAGGCCACCTGGGCGAAGTCCTCGGCGAACCGCGCCCGATCGACGGTGCCGGACCGGGCGTACAGGTCGGCGACGAGCCGGATCGCGGCCTCGTGCATCCGCTGCCGCTGATCCGGCGCCGCCGCGGCGACGAAGCTCAGCCGTGGCGCCGCGATACCACCGAGGATCAGTCGGGTGCCCTCGACCTGCGCACCGTCCGGCAACGTCACCAGGTTCTGCAACGTCACCTCGTCGAGCCGACGCTGCCCGTCCAGCGCGGCCGCGAAGCGCCGGTGGATGAACTCGCCGGTGAGCAGCCGGGTCTCAGCCGCCGGGCTGGCCGGATCGTCGGACGGAACGAGGCCGTAGATCGCCACCGGGCCGGGGTCGGCGCCGGGCCGGCGGTCCCGGGCCTCCATTGCCAACGCCTCGTGTGCGCCGGCCAACCGCTGGTAGGCCCGGTCGAACGCCGTCGCGACCTCGCTCGGCTCGCGCGCAGCGGTGAGCTCCTCCTGCAGGGCAACCAACTCGAGACTGGCCGCCGCGGCCTGCTCCTCGGCCCAGCGCGTCGCGCCTTCGCTCGCGTCGTCGGGTGCGGTGAGCCGTAGTTGCGGGACCGGGAAATGGCTGACCCGGAAGAGCATCGGCTGATGAGCCGGTCGGCGACCCAGGATCGACTCCGGCTGCCCCGTGCCGGACGCCGCGTGCTCGATCACCGCGGTCAGCGCCTCGGCCAGCACGGCGACCCGGGCGGCCGGATCGGTCAGCGCCGCGTTCAGCCGCACGACGTAGCGGCTGCTGCCCGCGTCGGCCCGGACTGCGACTGCGCCCGGACGCCAGAGCGGGCCGCGGGTCAGCAGCACGTCCAGGCGATCGGGACCTTCTACAGCCAGGCTGAACAGCGGATAGCCGTGCACCCACTGCTCGGCCTCGACCGGCACCCGGAAGTCACGAGCGACCTGACGCAGCGCGTCCGCGGCCTGCCGCAGCTCCCGGTCCAGCTCGGCGGCCACCTGGGCGGCAACCCCGGTGGCCACCTCGGCGGCTACGTCGGCGGCCAGCCCGGCCGACCGCAGGACCTCCGCCATCGCCTGGCGGGCGATGTCCTCGACCGTGGTGAACGTCGGCCGACTATTCAGCCGGACTGTATAAGCGTTCGACCCGGTGGACTCGCCGAGCGCGTAGGGCACCAGGTCGGGCATCGGCGCCGCACCGATCGTCAACTCCGCTCGGCCGTGGTCGCCGACCAGCTGGTACTCGACGCCGAGCGGGGCCGCGCCGCGGGATGCGATCGAGACGTCCGCGGCCCGGGCCGCAGCCACGAGGGCGGCCTCGCCGATCCGCAGGGCCGCGATCTCGGGCGTCGTGGCCGGTTCCGGCAGCTGACCGGCGAACCAGTCCACGAAGTCGCTGCGAGCGACGTCCAGGGGGCCGGGCAACACCAGCGGCGCACCGAACAGCTCGCTGCCCACGACGCGCAGCAGGGCCCGGGCCACACCGTCGCTGCCGTGCCGGAACATCGGCGAGCGCAGCAAGTCCGCGGCCGCACCGGCGAAATCGACGCGCGGATCGGCCATTCGCACACCGAGCAGCTCGGCCAGCCGGGCCAGCCCGGCGTCGTGTTCGGGCGCCCGCTCGGCCGCATCCGCGATCGGTTCGAGCACCAGACCGGGATCGGGGGCTGCCCGATCCTCGAGCCGCCGCTGCTCGACGGCTCGGCTGAGCTGCCAGTCGCGCAGCCGGTGTTGCAGCCGCTCGACGATCAGTGCGCGATCACCGCGACCGGCCAACTGATCGGCCAGCCAGGCCCGTTCATGCTCCACCGCGGCGTCCTCGTCGCGGATCGCCCGCGTGGCCGGATCGAGCTCGGTCGCGCCCGATGCGGTCCAGCGGATGCTCGACAGCGCCTCGGCCAGCACCGGGATGGCCGCCGCGCCCAGCCCGGGCCGAAGCCGGATCACGTGCGCCGTGCCGCCCACGCCCGACCGCACCGCGAACGTCCGGCCGGCCGGCACCGGCGCGGTCGTGACCGTGACCGTCACCGCGCGCCCGCCGATCTCGACCCACACCGTCGGGGCCGGCGGGTTGCCGTGACCCATGTGCGTCGACTGCACCCGCGCGCCGAGTCGGGCCAGCGCCGGCCCCAGAGCCCGAGCGGCGAACGCTCGCGTAGGGTCGGCCGGTTCCGCCGGCCGGTCGGGGCGGACCGGGCTCGCAGGCTGCGGCGGGCTCGGCGGGAACGACATCGGTACCGGCTTCGGCCGTACGACCGCCCGAACGTGATCGTCCGCTGCCCGGGGGGCCTCGGGGGTCGGCGCACCGGCGGGCCGGACCTGGTTGACGTGGCCGGGCCCCCGTCCGGGCATCGGCATCGACCGCCCGTGGCCGTCGGTGGCCATGAGGTCGAGGGCGGCGTACCCGCCCTGGACGAAGCGGGGCCGGCCGTCCAGCTGACGACGCGCGCCGTTCTCGTCCACGTCGAAGTACCGCACGCCGCGGCGAGCACCCGGGCCGCTGTCGTACTCCACGACGATGACGTGCCCGCCCTGACCGCCCGGGTAGATCAGCGCGAGGTGGCCCGTGGCGTGCCGGCTGCCGTCGGCCAGCGGCGGAACCTGCTTCAGGTGCGCTTCGAGCTCGTCGAGGGCGCGGCGGAACTGCGCCCGGGTGAGCGGTGCCGAGCCGGCCGGGGCGAGCTCCCGGAACTCGGCACCGACCGCGGCCTGCAGCCGGGCCACACCGTCCCACTCGCCGTCCAGGCCGGGATGCAGCAGGCCGAACTGGCCGTCGTCGTACAACCGCGCCGGGTCGTACGCGTCGACGGTGCGGGCCTCGGCCGGGACGCCCGCGCCGTGGCGGGCTTGGTGGTGGGCGATGGCGTAGGAGACGCAGTTGCTCTCGTGGCCCGGTTCGAGCCCGGCCATGAACCCGTCCAGCGCCGGGCCCCACGTCGTCGCGTCGGAGAACCAGACGGGCGCACCGTCCGGCCCGGTCGGCACCAGCCGCCCGATCAGCTCGCGATGCAGCTCCGGTGCCCGGGTCACGCCGCCGGGCCGATCAGCTGCGGGGTTGAGCTGTCGCCACCGGTCCGGATGTGCGGGCAGGTCAGCCTGGATCTGCTTGATCCGCCGGTGCTCGGCCCGTACTGCGTCCTCGGCCTGCTCCAGATCGAACTGCTGCGCCGCGACGACGATGGCCAGGTCGGTGTTGCCCGCCGTGCGCACCACCGCGTCGACGACGTCCGGATCGGCGGCGCGCTGGTCGGCGACCCGCGGCAGCTGCAGCTCCGCCCGAGCGCGCGTCACCAGCTGGCGCAGCCGCTCCCGGTGCTTGTCCCGCTCCTCGATCAGCCGGCGCAGGTCGGCGGTCAGCGCGTGGTGCGCCGCCATCCGGGCGTGCCGGGCGGTATCGATCTCGGCCGCCAGCGCCCGGACGCGACCCATGTCCGGCTCCTCGCCGGTGAAGTGGTGCCACCGCTGGGCCAGCACCTCGGCGGTAGAGCCTGCTGGTCTCGGCACCCGAGCGTCGGGGCCGCCGGCGAGCCGGCTCGGCCCGTCCGGGGTGGTGCCGTCCAGGCGCAGGCCCGGCGGCCACTCGATGGCGGCCGGCCCGTCGCTGAGCCACACCTCGTTGCCGGCCTTGCCCGGTCGCACCGGCAACGTCAGCTCGGTGACGCCGTCCACCTCGACCGGCCGGCCATCGTCCTGGACGGTGAAGCGGACCCGGTCCGCATCCTGGTCGAACGGGATCTCCCAGTAGGCACCGTCGCTGTCGATCATCGGTTCGCGGGGCGCCTCGCCGAAGCCGAGCGGGGCCAGTCGGACGCGCGAGTAGTCCCCGTCGGCGCGTGTGTAGTGCACGCGGGCGACGTTGAACAGGTTGCCGCCCGGCACCCACGGCCGGCCGACCTCGACCGGAGTGGATCCCGGCAACGCCGACCGGTAGACGTCGACCGTCCGCGCGGCGACGTTTCCGGCCTCGTACATCGACGACCGGGCCTGCCGCTCGGCCTCCGCGGCCATCCGCCGGGTGGCCTCCGGATTCGCGAACGCATCGTTGATCGCGTCCGCGAGGGCCTTACGGTCGGCGGCCAGATAGACGCGCATGTTGACGCCGTTGACCCCGAGCGCCGGCTGATCCGACGTGATCTGCGGGGTCCCGGTGACGGCGACCTCGTTGACCACCAGGCCGTACGGCTCGTAGTGGCTCGGGAAGATGACCAGGTCGGCGGACACGACGAAGTCGATCAGCCCCTGCGCCGGCGTGATCTTGCCGTAGAACCGCACGTCGTCGGCCAGGGAGTTGCCGTCGGCGTCGGTCAGGGCCGCGGCCTGGGCCTGCAGCTCGGGCGCGTAGGTGCCCTCGCCGATCACGCCGACGATCGTCTCGACGTCGGGCGCCGGAGTGACGTTGGGCAATGCGGCGATGATGTCCTGGACGCCCTTCTCGTTCTCCAGCCGGCCGAAGTACAGGATGAGTCGGGCATCGACCGGCACACCGCGGGATTGACGCGTCGTGGCCTTGTCGACCTGGCTCCGGTCGAACTCGGCCCACTGCGGGCTGGTGAAGTTCGGCAGCACGGTGATCTTCTGCTTGCTGACGTGGTTCACCCAGTTCGTCTGCAGGCGCATCCGGTTCGAGTTCGCGATCACCGCGTGGGCCCGCCGCGACGCACTCCATTCGTTGCCCGTGATCGTTCGCTTGGTGACGTCGCCGGCCTCGTCCGAGTCGGGGTTCTCATAGATCCAACCGGCCCACCGGCCGGACTCGAGGGCGTGCACGGTGTAGACGGTCTTCGCGCTGAGCCGCTCCGCGATCGCGAACCCGCCTTCGGTGGCCAGCGAGTCGTGCATGTGCACGACGTGCGGGTCGATGCCGAGTCGAACCAGCCAGTCCAGGCCGTCGCGGCTCATGGCCGCGCCGGTCGTGCGGGACCAGTTCTCCGGGTGCGCGCCGAACTGGGCCTCGGTCCGGGCCTCGTCGGGCAGGGCCACGAGCAGCACCTTGACGGCTGCGTCGTCCGTGACCTGGTCGATGACCATCTCGGTCGGCCGGTCCGAATCGAACGGCTGCCGGCTCACGACCCAGACGTCGTGGCCGGCCCGGGCCTGTTCGCGGGCCAGGCCGACAACCATCGTGCCCATCCCTCCCTTGCCCGCACCCGGGCCCGGATACTCGGCCGAGACGTGCACGATCGTCAGCGGCGGCCCGGCCGGCCCAGGCTCGTCCGGGGCCACCGTGAACGGCACCGGCTGGTCATGGAAGTCGACCTCCGGCGCGCCCAGGATGCGGTGCACGACGTGGCCGGTGCGCTCCAGATCCAGCGTCTCGACCGGGGTGATGTCCTCGCCACCGCGCCGGAAGACGAACGTGAACTCCGGCGCGCCCGCCCGCCGTACCACCCAGTACGGACCGAACCCGTCGTGGCCGGTCGGGGCGCGGCCGTCCGGCGCCCACGTCGGCCGATCGTCGAACTCGCCGCCCCACTGGACGAGACGCACCTCGCCGGGCTCGCCGTCGGCGACATTCAGCCGGATCACGACCTCGTCCCGAGCTGCAGCCTGGCTGTAGAACACCCGATCGTCGCCCGGACGCACCCAGGCATCGGCCGCGCCCGCAGTCACGACCCGGTCGCCCCCGTCCTGACCACCCGAGTCGGTGATGACCGAGAACCGCACCGGACCGTCGGAAGGATCGATCCGTACC
Organism: Jatrophihabitantaceae bacterium; assembly: GCA_036502695.1. Taxonomy (GTDB): domain Bacteria; phylum Actinomycetota; class Actinomycetes; order Mycobacteriales; family Jatrophihabitantaceae; genus DASXRA01. The sequence goes on along the minus strand of DASXYE010000310.1, from coordinate 19,657 downwards.
CGGGCGTATGCCGAGCCGTCGAGGTCAAGGCCGGTGAACGGCCGCGGGTCGGGCCAGACCGTCCGCTCGGACGCGACGACGCCGCCGATCAGGTGCAGGCCCTGGTACTGGTGCGCGGTGCCGGTCCGGTGGATCGTGACGTAGCCCTGCGCCTCGGCCTGCGAGGTGTACGCCGTCGCGTCGCCGCTGCGGCGCCACAGTGCGCGCCCGTCGCGGGTGGCCAGCACGCCCGCGCCGTCGACGCCCTTCTGGTCATGGACGATCCGGTAGCGGACGTGCGGCGCGCCGCTGTGCAGCTTCACCCAGGCGAAGCGGCCGTAGCCGGACTCGGCGGTGAACGGCACGTCGACGGGCTCGGCGATCGAGTCGACGACCTCGGCCTGCATCCGCCAGCCGTCGTAGTCGCCGTCCGGGCGGTAGTAGTGCACGAGCGCGTAGTTCGGCGGGAACGACTCGGCGCTCGGCGCCGGCGGCAGCTCCGCGGGGTGGGCCGCCACGATCACCGTGTCGGTCGCGATGCGGCCTTCGACGTCACGGGCCTCGGCCCTGACCTCGAGCTGAGTGCCCGGCGGGTACCGGTCGACGTAGGGGTGCACCTGGAACGGCGCCCGGTCCGTCGTGCCGACGAAGTCCCAGGCCGGCGCGCCGACCGGACGCATCCAGAACGACAGCTGGGCCGGCGAATCCGTCTGCTCGCCCCACGCCACCTGGGCGCCGAGGGCGAGCCGATCGCCGACGTCGCTGTTCTTCTCGAACGGTGGACGGAATCGGGCCGGTGGGGCCAGATCGATGTGCACCGTCGGCGCCTCGGCCGGGGCGGTGACCGGCGCGGCGCCCCGGTACACGACGAGCGACAGCGGCGGCACGACCACCTGGATCGTGCGGTCGGCGCCTGACACGACCGGGCCATCCGCACCGAACCGGCCCACGAAACTCAGCCCGGCTGTATAAGTCGACACGGTCACTGTCTGCGGGGTCGTCGTCGGATTAGCCAGCACGACGTGCTCGGTGACGCCGGCCGGATCGGCCTCGGTGCCACCCACCCGGCTGAACGCGAACACCCGGGCGTTGTCGGTGATCCGCGGGACGTGCGCACCGTCGCGCAACGCCGGGACGGCCCGTCGCAGCTCGCTCAGCGCCGCGATGTGCCGGTAGATCGGGTGGTTGACGTCGGCCGTGTCCTCGGCGTTCGTCCGGTCGGTGCCGATCAGCGGCTGCGCGAAGTAGGGCGATCCGTCCGCCGCCGCGAACGTCGGGGCGCGCCCGGCGGCGAGCCCGGCCGGGTCGTCGGCGCTGGGGCGGCCGGTCTGGCCCTGCTCGTCGCCGCCGTAGGTGCCGGCCACCCGCGGCAGGGTGAACACCAGGCCGTAGCCGAGGTTCACCCGGGCGACGAGCTCGTCCTCGGACACCCCGGGCCGCCGCCGGAGGTCGCCGGCCAGGTGGCCCGCGTCGTCGTGGCTGCTGAGCACGGCCAGCAGTTGCAGTGCATCGCTCCACTGGTTGGTGAACAGCGCGTCGGCGGACAGTACCCGGTGCAGCGCGCGGACCGCCCAGCCGTCCGGGTCGGTTCGGACCAGCCCGGCGACCCCGGCGCCACCGGACAGCGCCTGCTCCAAGGCCGGGCCGTCCAGGCCGCGCGCGAGATCGGGATCCAATCCCGCGACGAAGTCGGCCAGCGCGGCCTGCAGCGGGAAGTCGATCATGCCGTCGAGCTGGCCGCGATGGACGTACTCGGCGAGCACCCGGCTGTCCTGGGTGAACGCCTCGCCGAACGTGGGGAATCCGGGTCGGCCCAGCTGCTGCGCGGCCCGTTTCAGCAACGTGTTCAGCTCGGCGAAGAACTCGGTGAACAGGTGATTGGCGGTGTCGTAGCGGTAGCCGTCGAACCCGGCCAGCATCCAGTGCAGCGCGACGTCGCCGAGCCCCCACCGCACGGCCGGGTGTTCGTGGAACAGCTTGGCCAGATAGAACGTGTCACAGAACAGGATGCTTTCCGGGAACTGCTCGTCGAAGTCGCCGCTGCGGCGCAGCGCCCAGCCCTTGCGCAGCCAGCGCGGCGACAACCCCTCGCGGCCCTCGTACCCGTGGTCGTAGGGGTATTCGACAATGTCGCGGTAACTCGCCGGATCGAGCAGCTCGCGCGGATCGACCGGGTTGCCGTCGGCGTCGCGGTGCGGATGCGTCGACGGCGGGCGGTAGCTGAATCCACCGTCGGGGTCGTTGATCACGCCGAGCTGGTTCAGCGCCAAGTCCAGGATCACCTTGATGCCCCGGGCGTGCGCCGCGTCGATGAACCGCCGCAGCTGGGCCAGGTTGCCCTGCCGCGGGTCGACGTCGAGGAAGTCGATCGTCCAGTAGAAGTGGTGTCCGGCGCTCGCGTGGCCGAGGAAGGTCAAAGACGTGGCGGTGCGCGCGACCGGGCTGATCCACAGCGCGTCGATACCGAGGCCACGCACGTAGTCCAGGCCGTCGGTGAGCCCGGCCAGATCACCGCCCAGGAACGAGTTCGGATCGGCCGGGTCGTACGGGTCGATGCGCGGGTCGGCCGGCTCACCCATCGCCTCGATCCGCTGCTGCCGGTCGACGGGATCGCCCGGGAAGTCGCGATCGGTGATGGTCTGGCGGATCGTCAACCCGGTCCAGTTGCCCCGGCCCGGCGCCAGCGCGAAGTCGAACGGCACCAGTGCCCCGCCGGGCGCGGGCGGCTGCAGGCGATCGGCCAGCGCGGTCAGCTCGGCGGCGGCATCGGCGACCTGCTGCGCGGCGGCCCGGTCGGCCTCGTCGTCACGGTCACGCACGAGGTCCGCGCCGCCGAGCAGCAGCCGCAGCGGCGAACCGTCCTCGGCGAGCCGCCCGGCCAGCTCGGCCAGCCGCCCGGCCAGCACCCGCACCGCACCCGGGTCGATCCGAGCGCCGGACGCGACGAGCCGCAGCGTCGCCGCCGGGGTGTCCAGCTCCAGGTCGTGCAGCCGGGACGCGACGTCGAGCAGTGCGCCGACCTCGGGCGCGACCGCAGGCTCCGGCGAGACCGCAGGATCGGGCGGGCCGGCCAGGCGCACCGGCGCGTGCACGACGTATCCCGGTCGGGCACCCGGCCGGCGGCCTTCGCCGCCGTGGCCGTCCAGGAAGAGCGCGTCCACCGCGAAGACGGCGTCCGCCGGGATGTCCGGCCGATCGGGGAGCCGGCCGCCGCGATCCCAGTCGTAGTAGCGGATCCCCCGACCTTCGTCGTACTCGACGACGATCGTGTGGCCGCCCGAGCGATCCGGCCAGGTGTAGGCCAGCACCGCGGTCGCGTGCCCGTTGGTCTGTTTCGCCAACCGCCGCAGATGCCGCTCGACCGCCCGGTAACCACGGCTCAGGCGCCGCGCACCGTCGTCGCCGGCCAATTCGCCGGGCGAGACGACCTCGTCGAACTCGGCACCGAGCAGGGCTTGCAACCACTCGGTGCCGCCGACCTGGCCACCGAGCGCCCGCACGTCGCCGTGCGCCACGGTCATCGCGTCGATCGTCCGCGCCCCGGCCGCACCCACCCGGCGTCCGAGCCGGGCTTGGACGTGCGCGGCGGCCGTGGCCACGCAGTTGATGTCACGGCCCGGCTCGAGCCGGCGCAGCACGTTGTTGAGCGCCGGCCCCCAGTCCTCGGCGTCGGTGTAGGGCAGCGGCCGGCCGTCGGCGTCGGTCGGCAGCATCTTCTCGACCAGACGGTGTTGCCATTCCGGCGCCGGCATCAGCCACCCGCGCTGGCCGAGGCGGGGCGGCGGCTCGCGCAGCGTGTTGTCGGTGACGCCCGGGCCAAGTTCGGCCCCGGGATTCGCCAGCGACCACAGGCCCGGGTCGGCGGCGAAGACGTCCTCCTCGATCTGCGCGACCCGCAGCTGCTCGGCGAGGTAGACGGAATGGAACTGCTCGACCAGGTCGGTCCAGTCCTGGGCAGTGGCCTGCTGCTCGTGCTGCCGGTTCGCCAACCCGATCAGTTCGCTCGGCCAGGCGCCGGAGAGCCGGGCTTGTTCGATCCGCCGCGAGGTTTCGTCGGCCTGGTACTGGGCTTCGGCGCGGATCCGGATGCCGTCGTGCAGCTGTTCACGCAGGCTCGGAAGCTGCGCGGTCAAGGCCCGGTACGCCCGCGCCCGGTCGATGCGGGCCGCCTCGATCTGCGCGGCGTACGCGTTCAGCTCCGCGGCGGTCGCCTCGTCGAGCCGTTCGCCGGTGACCTCGCGCCAGTTGTTGCGCAGCGCGGCCGCCACCCGGCCGATGGGCACCATCCGCACGCCCGCGTCGCCATCGGGCATCCCGGCCGGACGCACGACGGGCCGGCCACGGGCGTCCATGAGACCGTTGATCCAGTCCGCAAACTCACCGAGACCGGCGACGTACTCGTCGGTCGGGGGCAGCGCGTTGACGTGGCCCCGCGCCGCGCCCACCAGTGGCATCGCCTGGCCGTCGCCGTCGAGGAACAGCGCGTCGAGGGCGTACACCGCGCCTGAGCCGAAGTCCGGCCGGTCCGGTCGGTGCGGCAGGTCCGGGTCGAAGTAGCGGACGCCGCGCTCCTCGTCGTACTCGACGACGATCATGTGGCCGCCGGAGCCGCCCGGCCAGGTGTAGGCCAGGATCGCCGTCGCGTGCTTGCCTTCGGCGACCGCCGCGACGCTCTTGAGGTGCTTCTCCATCCGGACGTAGGCCCGATCCAGGGCCTTCGATTCGTCGGCGACCAGGTTTTCGGGACCGGCCAGCTGCTGGAACCGGGCCTCGAACATGTCTTCCAACCACGCCGGGCCACCGACCTGACCGCCGAGGGCCCGGACGTCGCCCTTGGCCAGGTACATGGAATCGACCGTTCGGGCTCCGGCGACCGTCGGATCACCGAGCCGGGTATGGACGTGGGCGGCCACCGTGGCCACGCAGTTGATGTCGTGGCCGGGCTCGATGTCCCACAGCACGTGGTTGATCGCCTGTACCCACTGGCTGGCATTGGTGTACCGCAACGGGTGGCCGTTCGCGTCGGTCGGCACCAGCTCCCGGAGCAACTGCTGCTGCCACTCCGGAGGCTGCACGATCCACCCCCGCCGGCCGTAGCCGGCGAGGCCCTCGGCGAGCCGGTCGTCAGTGACGTCCAATCCCGGTTCGCCGGCCGGGTTGACCGAGGTCCACAGGCCGAGGGACAGGTCGGTCTGGATGCCGAAGACGCGTTCCCGCTCGGTGAACACGTCCGCCTCGAGCAGGTCGTGCCGCAGCACCAGCTCGGCGACGACCGCCTCGCGTTGCCGCAGCTCGGCGTCGAGCCCGCGCTGCTCGTCGACCGGCAGGGCATCCCGGAACCGGACCACGTCGGCCAACTGCTCCCGCGCCTGCTGCAGTTCCTCGCCGGCCCGTTCCGCCTGCCGCCGCAGGTCGTTCAGGCGCAGATTCAGCAGCTCGTACTCGGCTACCCGCCGGGCTCGAGCCGCCACCGTCTCCCGGGCGTACTCGTCGAGCTGGGCGGCGACCTCGGCGTCCGGGGGGTTGCCGGTGAGGAACTGCCACTTGCCCTTCAGCGTGCGCGCCGCGTCGTGCGGGGGGACCATCTTCACGTGGCTGGAGCCGCCCGGCCGGCCCACCGGACGAACGGCCGGCTCAGCCCGGACGGCGGCGAGTTCGCGCTCCCACCGCGCGCGTTCCATCCGGTTCGCGACGTACGCCTCGGTCGGCGGCAGCGCGTTGACGTGGCCCCGTCCGGCGTTCGGCAGCGGCATCGCCTGGCCGCTGCCGCTGAGGAACAGTGCATCCATGGCGAGGACATCGCCCGGCTTGAACGTGGGTCGACCGGGTAGCAGGCCGCCCTGGTCCCAGTCGTAATAGCGCACCCCGCGGTCCGCGTCGTACTCGGCGACGATCACGTGACCGCTGGACCCGTCCGACCAGGTGTAGGCCAAGATCGCGGTCGCGTGCTGCTCGCCGTTCACCTCCGCGACGCTTTTCAGGTGCGCCTCGATCATGTTGTAGCCCCGGGCGAGCCGCGGGCGGCCGCTGGTGTTGCCCGCGTCGCCCCGCGCGGTGATCGCCTGGAAGCGGGCGTCGAGCTGCCGCTCCAGCCAGGCCGGCCCACCGACCTGCCCGCCCAGCCCCTGGACATCGCCCGGCCCCAGCCTGATCGCGTCGATCGTGCGCGCTCCGGCGACGGTCGGGCGGCCGAGGCGGGTCTGGACATGGGCGGCCACCGTCGCCACGCAGTTGATGTCGCGACCCGGCTCGAGGTCACGCAGGAGGTCGTTGAGTGCCGGCCCCCAGACCTCGGCGTCCGAGTACGGCAGATACGCGCTGTCGGGCCCCTTCGGCACCAGGGCTTCGAGCAGCCGCTGGTGCCGGTCGTCCGGCTGGATCAGCCAGCCGCGCTGCCCGTACCGGGGCTCGGCCCCGGCCAGCGAGTCGTCGGTGACGCCTGGCCCCGGCTCGCCAGCGGGGTTGTATATCGCCCACAAATCGTCGTCGTAGGCGTGCAGGTCGGCCTCGGACAGGTTCGCCTGCAAGTCGTAGTGCGCGCGGACCCGTTGTGCGCGGCCGAGCACGATCTGCTCGGCGTAGGCGTCGAGGTCAGCACCGGACGCCTCGTCGAGTTGGGCCACCCGCTTCAACTCGGCCACGCGCGCGCGCAGCGTCGCCGCCACCTGATCGGGGGGCACCATGGGCCGGGCGTCCCGATCGAGGTGGCCCGTCGGGCGCACCGGCCCGGCCGGCTCATCCGGCGACTGCGCCGGGCTAGTCGGCGGCTGGGCCTGCGACTGGCCCAGTTGGGTCAGCTGGTCACGCAGCTGGTCGAACGCGGCGCGGAGTTGGTCGTCGGCGGCGGCGAGCGGTTCCAGGGCCCGGTAGAACTCCTGCGCCGCGAGCAGCACCGCCTTGCGCCGGTTGAAGAACCACGCTCCGGCCGGGCCGGTGAGGCTGTTCAGACCGGTGTTGAGGGTCGTGTCGTCGATGAGGTCGCGGATTTCCTTGGTGAGCGGGTGTGGCGCGACGGCCGTACCCAGCCAGCGGGCCAGCCCACCCTCGATGATCGCCGGCAAGATGCCGGTGAGCGTGAACACCTTGATCACCGAAGGCATCAGCGCGGCCAGCGGCTCCGGCTGCACGACCTCGGCGCCGCGCACGCTCTCGCCCGGAACCTGCGGCCGAGCACCGGGCGCGAGTCCCAGAATCGCGGCGACGCTCGGCCAGGCCGCGTCGAGCACCGTTGAGAGGTCCTGTTCGAGACGCTGACGGCTCGTGACCGAAGCGGTCCGCGACTGCTGCCGAGCGCGCTGATCGACAGCGTGCTCTTCCCAGTTGTCGAACGTGGTCTGCACGACCGATCCGAAACCGGAGTTGACCGCGGCGGTCACCAGCTGGGTGACAGCGGTGATCAGTCCCGTCGGACCGCCCCCGAGCAACCCGAGGCCGGCGCCGAACAACGAGCCCGGCACCATGCCCATCCCGCGCGAGGTCAGGTTCTGCGCGAACTGAGGGCTGCGGTTGGCCCGCCGGGTCGACACCGCCCGGCTGGCCCACTCGTCGGCCTGCCGCCCGCGCATAGCCGCCTCGGCGGCGCTCAGCAGGCTGGAATCACCGGTGAAGTGCACGATCAGGCCGGCCATCAGCTCGTGCGCCCGGCGCGCCATCACCTCGTTGCGTCGCCGCTCGCTCTGCAGGCCGGTGGCCTCGTTGTCGGCGGTCTGCTTGCCCCGCTCGGCCGTCTGCACGCCGCTGAACCACTGCGCCGCCGCCGCAGTGGTGAACCACTGGGCGAAGGCGGTGGCTGCGGTCGCGAACGCCATCAACAGCTGCCCGTCCGGGCCGTAGAACGCGAACGGCTGCGCCATCGCGATGCCGGTCCAGAACATGCTGATCGACAGCTGGTACCTGTACGACGTCCGGCCCGAGGTCGGATCACTCGCCCGGGCCGACCACAGCTCGGTGTCCTCGCGTCGACCGGCCGGCGGCGACGGCAGCTGCAGCCCGAGTGCCTCGAGCAACGGCCGCACCGCCGCGTCCAGCACCTGGGCCGTCTCGTGCTTGAGCGCCTCGCCCTGGCGTTGCCGCTCGACGAGCACCTCGGCCCGCCGACCTTGCTCGGACCGCTCGCCGCCGATGTCCAGGCCGCGGACCTGCGCGGCGATCGCCAGCGCCAGCCCGATCGCAACACCGCTCGCTATTGCCGCGCGCCCGGGCTCCTGCCCGTGTGCGGAGTGCAGCGCCGAGTTGGCCAGGCCCTGGATGCCCTGGTCGACGAACGAGTGCGTGCGATACGCCGTGCGGCCGGGCACCCGAGACGGCTCGGCCTCGCCTCGGTCGATCCGGCTGCGGAAATCCTCCTCCTGACCCTGCGGCAACGAGGCGGCCATCGCATGGGCCGCCTGCCACTGGCGGGACGTGGGTCGGACGAACCTGGGCAGGGCCGCGAGATCGATGCCGAGGCCCACCAGTCCGGCCAGTTCGGCAATGAGGTCCTGCCTGACCGCCCGTTTCGTGCCCGCCGGCGCCTCGGCCAGGTGCTGCTGGCGCAACCTGATCAGCGCGAGCACGCCCGGGGCCAGGACGGTGGTGCGGGTGGACGTGTCGATCGCGTAGAGCCCCTTGGCCAGTGCGGCCTGGCCGCGGAACCGGTCCAGGCCGGCGGGCAATCGCACGACGTACGGGTGACCCTCCGCCGCCTGCACCGGCAGCACGTGCGTGTCGGCCAGCGACTCGTCGATCTCGAAGCTGATCGGGATGCGCTCGCCGTCCGGGCGGATCAGCTCGATCCGATCGCCGTTCGCCGCGAAGGACCGATCCGTCGCCAGCGCCTTCTCGACGTCGTTGAGGGTGGCGATGAGCGCGGGCAGATCGGACGAGTCGAATGCCGGGATCCGCAGGCGATCGCGCGCCCGGCCGGCCTCGCCGAGGTGGCGCATCGCGGGCTGGTAGCCGTTGTACAGCTCGACGAAGGCCGCGACGTCGGTATCGGCCGTCCGGACGGTCTCGATCTTGCGCGCGTAGTCCGGGCTGGTGCGCAGCAGGCCGTGCTCGTACAAGAACTCGCGCAGCAGCCGCCGCTGCCGCCACGTCGGGTGCGGATGATCCTGCTGGTACGCGCGGATCCAGCTGATCGCGCCGGCGTCATCGAGCGACGCGACCGGACTGCGACCGACGCTGCCGCCGAGGGCGCCTCGGGTCAGCACATCCGCCGCGAGTCGCCCGGCTGCCTCGTCGGCGATGAGCTCGCCCTCGGTGCGTCCGGTCTCGGTGGCCCGCCGGTGCAGGGCCACGGCCTTGGCCAGGCGGGCGGCCAGTTCCGGACGCGCGCGCCGGATGTCGACCTTGGCCTCGAGGCTCACCACCCGATCGACCGGCCGGCTGCTCGGTCCGGCGCCGGCCCGATCGCCGCCCGGCAAACGCACCTGCACGGTCAAGTGATCGGCACGGCTCAGGCGCACGTCGTACACACCGGGCGCCAGCCGGCGAATCGACGTCGCGCCGATCGCGTCGGCCAGGCCGGGCATGGTGTCGTCGAGCCACTTGCTGTCCAGCGGGGTCGGCATCGTGGCGGCCAGGGCCGGCGCCGAGCCGTACCGGTCGGCCGCCTCGGCGATGTCGTCGGCGCCGTTGCGGCCGAGCAGGGCCAGCCGCTCGTCGCGCGCTTCGGCGGTGACGTCCAGGCCCAGGCGAACCGCCGCCCGCCGCAACCAGGCCACCCGCTGCCGGCCCAGCCGCGACACGTCGAGCGGGCCGGCCCAGCCGGGCGGACGCCGCTCGAGCAACCGTTGCGCCACTCGCCATTCCGTGATCGCCGCCCGGTCGGCCAGACTCAACCGCTCCGGTATGAGGAAACCGCGCCGCAACGCGCTCGGACCGTGCCACTGCTCGGTCGCCCGCCGCACGGCGTCGGCCAGACGGCGCAGGTCGGTGGCCGCCCGCAGCGCGTCGGTTCGATGAGCGTGCCCGCGCAGCGCCTCGGCCGCGTCGTCCAGGGTCTGGGCCGCGGCGGCGTGGCCCTTGGTGCTCGTCGGGGTGGCCAAGGCGTCCGCGCCGGCCCGCACGGCGGCGCGGACCTGGGCGAGCAACGCCGGATCGAGGCTGTCCGTCAGCCGTCCGGCCGCCGCCTCGAGCTCGCGCTGCAACGGCACGATCGTGTCGAGCTGGTGCGCCACGATCGTGAGCTGGCCGGCCACCATCCGGGCCACCCGCTCGCTGTCCAGCCACTCGTTGATGCGCCGGGCGGCGAACGCGTCGATGCCGTCCGGCCCGGCACTCGGATCGATGGTGATGAGCACCGTCGGCTGCGCCGGGTCGCCGACCAGCCGGGCCTCGGCCACGTTGCCCGACCGGGTCGGTCCGAACTGCACGCCGACCAGCGCCTCGATCCCGCCCGTCGTGGTGACATCCAGCCAACCCCGGAGGCGACGCCTCATCCCGGCGACGCCGTCGGTCACCTCGGCAACGGTGCCCAGATTGTCGAAGAGGGTGTCCAGCCGATGGTCCCGCGGCGGATCCGACCCGACGGCAGCCGCGGTCCTGATCCGGTCCAGGGCGGCAGCCCGCTCGGCCGGGGCGAGGTGCTGCAGCTGCGCGGGCGTCACCTCGATCGTGCGGTAGCTGCTGTGGCGGCCCGCTGTCGCATCCGGGAACGCGTTCAGCGACGTCTTGTCGTCGGCCATCACCAGCACCTCGACGCCGACGGCACCGGTCGTGTCGATGCGGGTCGGGTCCGCCCGCCCGAGCTGGCCGTCGACGTGGAGGAGTTCCCCCTTGTGGTTCATCACCGAGGTGAGGTGCGTGGAGCCGTCGGCCCAGGTGAGATGGACGAACGCCCAGCGGCCGTGACCTTTCTCCTTCGCCTTCGTCAAGGCCGCCTGCGCCTGGCGCAGCTCGCGAACCGCCGACGCGAAGGCGGCGTTGCCCGGCGGGTTGCGCAGTCGCCGCCGAGCTTCGTCGACGGCGGTCTGGACGCGTTCGATCTCGGCCGTGTTCAGGACGGCCGCCTCGATGTCGGACAGCGCCTGATCCACCCCGGCCTGTACGACCTGCCGCGAACCCTGCTTGGTGACACCGGCGGAGGCCAACCGGGCCGCCAGCTCGCCCTCGGCCGACCGGAGCTCGCTCGCCCGCCGGTTGACCAACGCCTCCTTCTGGTCGACCGCGTCCTCGGCCCGGTCGCGCACTTCGCTCGGAGCACGCTGATGGACGGCCCGGTGCCAGGCGGCCTGCGCCATGGTCAGGGCCGCTCGCGCATCCTGCAGGGCCCGTTCGGCCCGCTCCGGCCCGAACCACTCGCTGCCGTCCACCAGGCCCAGCAGCGGTGTCTCGAGGTCCTCCTCCAAACGGCCGATGCCGTACCCCATCCCGAGGCGGGCCCCCTGGGCCTGTTGGTGGTAGGTCCGAAACGCGGCCAGGTTCGCCGGCACGCAGTTCTCGGTCCAGCCCGACAGGTCCGGACGCAGCGACGACTGCGCCCGCACCGCGCTCAGCAACGGCACGTAGCGGCGTGGATCGGTGCGCCGAATCGGCGCCGCCCGGCGGACGAGCTGGTCGTGCTCGCGCAGGGTTTCCGCGTCGTCGGTGGTCAGCAACGCCCACAGGCCGGGGTCGATGCTGCTGTCCCTCGTCACCTGCTCGTGCAGCCAGGCCGCAGCGTCGCGCTCGGCCGTGGCCTGCACGAATGCGCGGTGCAGGTCCGCCACCTCGGGCGCGACAGCCTGGCCCGGCTCGGTCCACGCGACAGGTGCATAGGCGTCCCGCGCCCGCTCGAACTCCTGCTGGGCGTCGTGCAGCGCGGCCTCGTACTGGTCCACCAGGTGCTGCCGGGCTTCGGCGCGCGGTGCTTCGAGCGCTTTACCCAGCTGCTGCAGGTGTTTGTCGAGATCGCGGCCCCACAGCGCGTTGGTCAGTCGCTGCAGCATCGACTGCTGCAACGGCGTCGGCTGGAGTCCGGGGTTGTGGCCCGGCGGTACCTCGCCGGCCGGCAGGGCGTCGAGCTCGGCCCGCGCGGCGGCGACCGCAGCCGGCACCCGGGCATCGCGCTTCCCGGCGTCGACCGGGCCGGACGGATCCGAGCGCGTCGGCGGATGCGCCGGGGCCGGGTCGGTGTGCTGCGGCGAGCCGGCGACCCGCGTGTGCAGGGGATCCCCGTCGCGGTGGATGACCCGCCCGGGCCGGTCGACGTTGCTCGGCGCCGACGGGTCGCTGGGGGTGGGCGCGCCGTCGTGCGGCGTGGTCGGAGTCGTGCCGTTCGGAAGGTGCCCGGTCGGGGCTGGGTCGGCCGGGCTGCGCAGCGCCTCGCCCTCCCGAAGCGGTGGACCGGTCGGTGGGTGGCCGATGTGCTCGCCACCGGTGTGCGCCGAGCCGGCCGGCCCGTCCGTCGGAGCGACCCGGGGCGTCGTGGTGTGGACGACGGGTGGGAGCGACTTGCCGAATTCGGTGTGGCCCTGCAGTTCGGGAACCAGGTCGCGCAGCCGTTGTTCGGCGTGGTCGAGCGCTGCCCGGTCGGATCCCCCGCTGGCATTGAGGAAGTCCTCCACCGCGCTACGCACCTCGGGCAGATGCAGGTTCTGGGTGAAGATCGGGTCGTGTAGCGGATCCAGGTAGATGACCGCCCGCCCGACGTCCTCGGAGCGGCCGGCCCGGCGGATCAGCTGCTCGTCGTGGCGGGCGCTGTCGGCGTCGTGCTCGGAGCCCAGCACCTGCAGGCCGCCGTTCTTCTTGAACTCCGCGGCGAGTCCCTGGTCGTAGCCGCGTTCGAACATCCGCCCGCCGATGATGCCCTGCCCGCGCCGGCCCTTGTTGGCGGCGTCGGCGAGCGCCTCCATCTCTTCGTGGCGACTGGTGTCGGGCGCGTAGTCCCAGTCGGCGACCTTCTTCGCGTCGACGACCTTCCAGTGCTGGTAGAACTCCTTGAGTCCCTCGTGGATGTCACCGCTGTGCCGCTCGTTGATGTAGATGGCCTTGAGGTGCTCGGCGATGAGGGCCGGGTCGGCGTCGTCTCGCCCGATCACCAGCAGCGGGTTGCCCTGTCCGTTGTCCCACGCGTCGAACGCGTCCCGGGCGATATGCGCGTGCTTGTCCTCGCCGGGGGCGACGACCCGGCTGTCCTCGAGCTGAAGACCGTCGTGGTTCGGATCGTCGCCGTGGAAGGGAACCCTGACGACGCCGTCGCCGATGTTGTGCTCGGTGAGGAACGGCTCGGCGATGTCGGCCGTACCGGAGAAGCCCACAACCTTGTCGAACTTGCTCAGCAACTGCTCGAGCGTCAGTTCGTGGCTGCCCTGCGGATCGTCGTGGATGACGGTGCCCTGATCGCGGTGGTAGGCCTCGGCCGCCTGGGCCAGGCCGTCGCGCCAGCGTTGCTCGTTCAGGGTGGTGGGATCCAGCGAGGGCAGGCCCGGCTTCTTGTCGTTGATCAGGAGCTTGCCTTCGCCGAGCTTGAAGTCCTGGCCCTCGACGAGTTCACGGCCCGACGCCGGGTCGTAGAACTTCCCGTCGTACGTGTGGTAATCGCGGTCCTCGAGCAGCATCCGCCCGGTGGAGTCGGTCATCTGGCGGTAGACCCGGTAGTCGCTGCCTGGATGCAGCTGGCGGATCCGCCACGCGTTCGCCAACCGATGCTCGGCCGCCGCCATCGGATCCGCACCGCCGTGGGCGAACGCGTCGCGCACGCCGGCCTCGTCGAGCGCCGCGGCCAGCTTGGCCCGATCCTTGACGTGGATCGATCCGTCCGGGCCTCGGGTGAGATCGGCGGCGGTGATGCGCCCGTCGCGCAGCGCGTCGTCGGCCCAGATGACCTGCTCCTTGACGTGCGTCGGCGCCTCCCTGGTGGCGCCGTCGCTGATGAGCCACAGCTGGCGCTGGTCGTGCTTGTCCTTGAGCGTGTCGACCTCGTCGAAGATCGCCCAGACCTCCTTGCCCTCCGCTCCGGGCAGCTTGTCGAGCATGCCGCGGTTGGACGCCACGGCGTCCTTGAGCAGCCAGAACGGGACCTCGTTGTTGTCCGAGACGAAGACCGTCGGCCGGCCGGTGTCCGGCAGCGGACCGTCCGGGTCGACCCGCATCACGTCCACGCCGAGCGGCTCGATCAGGTCGAGCAGGTTGGCGCCGTCGCGGTCGGCCAGCACCTTGTTCGAGGTGAACAGGTACGCCCGCCCCTCGCGGATCGCGACGACGGCCGAGGCCAGTTGTGCCAACTCCGTCTTGCCGCCGCCCGCCCGCATCTGCACGTTGAATCCGTCCAGGATGGCGTCCGCCCCGAAGACCTGGTTCCACCGCGGCTGGTAGCCCTTGACCTGGTTGATCCGCTCGAAGATCGCCGCGAGCTGATCGACTCGATCCTCGCTCTTCGCCAGCTCGGCCAGCACCTCGGCCGGCAGGCCCCGCCCGCGGCCGGTCCACCACCACCGCGGCTTCGCCCCGTGCTGCTTACGCAGGTCGTCCAGGCGCTTGACGACCTTGTCCTTGAGCTCCTCGCCGCGAGCCTTCTTCGTCTCCGCGTCGGCGTCCATTCGCCAGTCCCGCGGCGTTGGCTCACTGGAGGTTTCCGGGCCGTTGTGCTCGGCCGGCTCGGTGTGGCCGGAGTTCGACTGATCGGCATCCTCACGGCCCCGCTGGTCGGGCGGGGGCTCGTCGTGGTCGTCGGGCCGCTCGCGCTGCTCCTCGCCCGCCTCGCGGCTCGGTGCCGCACCGGCTTCGCGGAGATCCGCACCGGTCGGCTTCTCGTCGACGAGTGCGGGTCGATCCTCGGTCCGGACGGTGCCGCGATCCTCGGCGTTCGGTCGCCCGGCCGCGTCCTGACCCCGGTTCTGGCCGCCGGCGTCGTGGCTCCCGCCGGCATCGTGGAGCTTCGTCGGGACAGTCGTTTCGTCGACGCCGTGGTGGGAAGTCTCCGAGTGGTGCGACTCAACCGTCCGCGGCGGGTCCACGCCGTGCGCGTGACTGTCCACTGTGGACGGATCGGCCGGCCGGTCGGGCCCCGGCCGGGTCGTCGCATCGGCCGGATCAGCGCCACGCTCAACCGGACGCTTCGAACCTTCCTCAACCGACCGCTCAACCGGATGCTTCGAAGCGTCCTCAACCGGATGACGCGTGGTCGGCGTCGGATCGTCGGGGTGCCGCGGCTCGGCCGCCGCGCCCTCCGGCCTGGTCGGCGCCTCGGTGCGCAGCGCCTCATGATCGGCTCCGGTGTTCTGAGGACGGGAGTCGTTCGCGGACGACCGATCCACGGCTGGGCCGGTTCCGTTCGCTTCCTCCAACGGCGGCGCGGCCCCGTCGTCGCGCGACGCGCCGTCCGGTACGGGTTGCGGCTCGGCAGGGGCTTCCGGAGGGGCCGACTCGTCTCGCCCCGAGGGCTCGGCCAGCGCGGCCGGGTCGTCGGTCCGCGGTTGCGCGCCGGCCTGGTCCGGGCCGGGCTGGCCGGCCCGGCCGTTGGCGGCCGCCTCCAGTTGCCGGGCCACCGCGAGCTTCGCCGGGTCGACTCCGAGCTTCTCGGCGATTCCGTCCTGCAGGCGGTTGCCCAGGCCGTGTGCACCGAACCGCTCGGCCAGCAGCGTTCCACCGGTGCGGCCGATCGTCATCGCCACGCCGGACCCGAACATTTCCTCTTCCTTGTCCACCAGATGGCCGGGATCGAAGTCCCCATGGGCCAGTTGCACCGCCACCGGCATCGTCAGGACGCTGTTCAGGCCGTTGATCGCACCGCTCTTGTCGCCGAGCAGGAACTTGGCGATCGCGCCGCCGAGAAAAGCGTCGCCCCGGCCCATGCGACCGGCGATGCCCTGCAACACGCTCATCGGGGCGTGGCTCAACGGCGCGGCCAGGACCCCGGTCCAGTAGTCGGTCTCCAGCTGGCCGAGATCCCACTTGCCGTTGTGCAGCGACACGATGACGTCGGGCAGTGCCATGCCCGGGCCCTGCCGCACGAACCCGTCGAACGCGGCCTTGACCCCGAAGTTGACGAGCTTGGTCGTGACGCTGCTGCCCGCGGCGCCGCCCGCCTGGGCCGCGGCCTGCGCGCCCGCTCGACCAGCCGCCGCGGCACCCGCTTCCTGGGTTGCCGCGGCACCGGCCCCCCGCGTGGCAACCGCACCCGCCTGCTCGGCCGCCGCAGCACTGACCTCCCCCGTCGCGACCGCACCCGCCTGCTCGGCCGCTGCGTCGGCGGCAAGCCGTTCACCGGCCGCTTCGGTTACCCGGGCGGCCCCGGCATCCGCCGTTCCGGCACCGGCATCCGCCGCTGCGCCGCCGGCATCCTTGGCGGCCTGCGTCCCCAGATCATCTGCCGCCTGCGCACCGGCATCCTTCGCCGCCTGCGTCCCCAGATCATCAGCCGCGTGCGTCCCCACGTCCTTAGTCGCTTGCGCACCCAGATCCTTCGCGGCCTGCGCGCCCAGGTCCCCGGCCGCCTTGGTGCCGGCGCGTTCCCCGGTGGGCAGGGCGATCCGCTCCAGCACCTTGGGCAGCGGCGCCGTGATGATCTCCTTGCCAGCGAGCAGCGCACCGAGGCGCGTGGTCTCGCCCGCGACCAGGTCGATGAGCTCGCCCAGGAACTTGCTGAAGACCCGGCCCAGCAGTCCGGTCGTGAGCAGCAGCACGATGCCGATCCCGACCATGGCGCCGATGCGCCACTCGGAATCCTCGATCTGGTCGGCGGAGGCGTTCAGGCTCTGCTGCTGCGAGGCCGAGATCTGCCCGGCGGCGACGAGCGAATCCGCCATGACCAGCGCCTGCTGGGCGAGCGCCGCTCCGGCAGCGCTGCCCGGCGCGGCGGCCTGGAGCGTCGCGCTCGCGAGGCGTGCGGCCTGGGCCAGCTCATCGGCCCGGGTGGCCCGGTCGCCGTAGCGGCCGGCCAGCGGTAGCAAGTCGTCGGGCTGGACCTTCGGCCAAGGGCTGCCCCCGAGGGCCAGGCAGATCAGGTTCCAGACGAACGAGATCGGCTCCGGGATCGCCATCGCGCTACGCTGCCTCGGCCCGTGCTGCCTAGGCCCTTACGTCGCCCGAACCGCTGGTGGCCGGGGTCGCCGAGGCCGAGCCGTTCGGTGCGATCTTCTGGATGTCGCCCTTCGCCTGCTCGTCGTTGTCCTGCATGATGTCGATGAACTGCTGCGCGGTGTTGCCCAGCGTGCCGGCGTTGTTCGCGGCGACATCGATCGTCTTGCCGAGGGTGTCGGCGTTCGCGCTGTACCACTTCAGGATCGATCGGGCGGTGTCGTCGTCGGCCTTCAGCGCTTCCGGGGCCTCCAGGTCCGGACGCATCTCGGCCAGCAGCCCGGCAACCTGGTCCGCGATGCGGTGCAGGTCTTTCGCGGCCGACAGCGCCGCCGGCGGCTCGATCTGCATGCCGCTCATCCCGACACCCCGTCCACCGGAGCGAGATTGCCCAGTGCCGCCTCCAGATCGATTCCGTCGCCGGACCCGTCGGTTGGCAGCATCGGTCGGGTCAGCTCGATCAGGCGCGCGCTCACTGCGCTCGAGGCATCCCAGATCGTCTGCTTGATCGTGGCGGCCAGCGCCTTCGCATCGGTCGAGCGGTAGATCCGTGGATCCAGCACGAGGTCACGCAACTCCCCGCGAGCGCCCACCGTCGCCGCCACTGTCCGGTCGGGCGCGTACGCCGTCTCGGACAGCTCTTGAATGCTCTTCTGCAGCTCCAGCAGATCGTTCTGCAGCTTCTCGTAGCGTTGCTCGTACTCGCGCGGCAAAGCCATCAAGTCACCTCCGGAACACCAGCCCAGGAGAATCAAGTCTGGTTGGCCGGACGGGACGCCAGTCGGTGATTGGCCTATTACGGCCAGGACCTAGTGGGCCGGGCGTTCGCGGTCGGGCAACAGCGGTTCGACGATCTCGTCGCCGGGATGGATCAGGTCGGGATGACCGTCGACCGGGTCGGGATTGGCCTTCTGCAGCGCGGGCCACCGGTTGGCATCGCCGAGGTCGCGCTCGGCGATCTCGGAGAGACTCTCGCCGGGCTGCACCGTGACCTTCTTGCCGCCGACGACCTTCGGCTGAAAGCGCGGCGGGGCCGATGGTTCCACCGGTTCGGGCACCGGCGTCGGGTTGCCCGGAGGCGGCGTTGCGGTGCCGGCGGCGATGCCCACGTCGGCCGGGAACGCGATGAGCGTGCGCCAGAACGTGGTGGCATCCATTCCGGCGGTCTCGGACGTCGCCCCGCGCCAGTTCGTGTACGTCCGGGCCGCCATCCCGGCCGCGCCGCCCAGCGCGGTCGACGTCGCCGTGGAGCTCCACACGTCGGCGCTGTCAGCCGGTTCGCCGTTGACCCCGATGGCGCCGACCGCGGTCATGGCGCCATTCCAGAACGCACCGTCGGCGGCCGCTCCGAGCGTCGGGCCGGCAACCACCCCGGCGGGCAGGCCGACTGCCGCGGCCAGCGGGGCCGGCAGGGTCAGCCCGGCGACTGCTTCCGCCACCGGGGACGTCGCGATGAACGGTCCGGCGGCGGTGATCAACAAGAGATTGGCCCAGTCCGACGCGGTCCACTTCGTCGCGTCGAAGCCGTCGGCGAGCGCAGGCAGGATGTCCGACCAGTGCGCGCCGTTCTGGACGAACTCGCTACCGGCCTTGGCGCTCCCCCGACCGAGGATCGTTATCAGGGCGTACATCCGCATGGATTCCCAACCGCTGCGCTTGATGCCGGTCTTGGCCACCAGCTCGGCCAGCCCGTCCAGCGCATCGCCGAATAGCCGCTCGACGTAGGAGGCAACGAGGTCGGCGGCCGCGGCCATCCGCGAAGCGACCTGGGACAACATCCGCAGCAGCGCGTTGCCCTCAGCCGCCTCGGCACCCTCGCTCGCCGCCGCGGCCAGCACCGTTTCGGCTCCGACGGCCGCCGGCGCGAGCGCGACCAGGGCGACCGAACCGAGCGCGAGCAGGATCGTCATCCGCAGCATGTCGGCCATCGCCTGCTGCTGCCGTTTCTGCTCGGCCTGCGCAGTGAGGGCCTGGGCCGCCAGATCATGACTGTGCGCCAAGGCATTCAGCTGCTTCAGGGCGTCGTCGCCGTCCTGGCGGAACGCGTCAGCGGTGCGGCCCGACCAACCACCGTCCTTGAACACGGCCTGCATCAAAGTGCTCAGCTCGGCTGCATGCTGGGTGAGGCTGTCGCGCAACTGCCCGTGTTGGGCCGCCTGCCGATCGAGCGCTTCGGGATTGCCGCCGGGGGCGAACAGCGAGTCGAACAGGTCGTGCGCCGAGCTGTTCGGCGCCGGTCCGGCCGCCCCGGGGTTGCTCATCGCGTCGACCGGTCAGCGGCCGTGGCGAATAGCGTCGAGGCGGGCGGCTTCAGCGACGTCGTTGTCGTCCATCGCCGTGGCGTACTCGGCCAGCACGGCCGCCGAATTCTCCAGCCCGGTGCCGCGCTCGCGCGCCTTGTCCGTCGATTGCTGCACCACCTGAGCGTGCAGCTGGTAGGCGACGGCGTCGGCGTTCAGGTTGCCGAAGTCCTCGACGGTCAGGCCCGGCTGGCCGTTGGCTGTGTCGAGACCGTCGAGGATGTCCTTGGCCATTCCACGGATGCGGGTGGCCAGCCGGCCGACCTCCTCCGGATGGAGCATGACGTCCTTGGCCGCCCCAGGGGGCGTTCCTGCCTCGGCCACCGCGTGCCTCCTCTCCGACGGGTCACACCGTGCCGGCATCCGCCACACGATCTTGAAGAAAGTCTCGGCGCCGC
>DASXYE010000309.1:0-5868 GCA_036502695.1 Jatrophihabitantaceae bacterium | reverse complement strand
CCGATGCGCCGCGCCGGCAGCACGAACAGGGGCAGCATCACCAGCGCCAGCGCGGTGATCTGCCAGGACAGCGAGAACATCACGCCGGCGGTCAGCACCAGGCTCACCGCGTTGGACACCAGCCCGGACAGCGTCGACGTGAACGCCTGCTGGGCGCCCATCACGTCGTTGTTCAGGCGGCTGACCAAGGCACCGGTCTGGGTCCGGGTGAAGAATGCGAGCGGCATGCGCTGCACGTGGCCGAACACGGCCGTGCGCATGTCGAAGATCAGGCCCTCGCCGATCCGCGCCGAGTACCACCGCTGCGCGAACGACAGCACCGCGTCGACGACTGCCAGCGCGGCGATGACGATCGCGATCTTGACGATCGTGCGCAGCTCACCGTGCCGGGTGATCTCGTTGACGACCTTGCCGGCCAGGATCGGCGTGGCCACCCCGATCAGGGCGTCCAGCACGATGACCGCGAGGAACACCAGCAACTCGGCCCGGTACGGGCGGGCGAACCGGAAGATCCGCTTCCACGTGCCGGGCGGAATCTGCTGGTTGACCACCGACGAGTCGCGCCGACCCATCGACCAGACCATGTGCATGTTGTTCATCGACACCGAGCATCACCTCCGACGCCGCACAACGTAGCCCGCAACCCGGACGTTCCACCGGTTCGCTACGGGCGGACGCCAGCCGAGTTGTCCGCGCCCAACGTCGCCGTGGCACCGCGAAGCGCGGACAACTTCGGAAGAGAGATAGGTCAGTCGACTAGACGCATCAGGTCGTTCAGGCGGCGGAGCTGGGCTTGGCGCTCGGCGGCCTCCTGATCGGCCGGGCTGCGGTCGGCCGCCGCCAGCAGTAGCGCCTTGGTCTCGACCTGGGCGTCGCGGGGCAGCGTCAGCAGCGCCTGCACGGTCGCGTCGACGGTGCCGGACAGGTCGTCGAGCGGCACCACCGTCGAGGCCAGGCCGGTGCGCAGCGCCTCGTCGGCCGGCACCCGGCGCCCGGTCAGACAGATCTCGGCGGCCCGCGAGTAGCCGACCAGTTCGACCAGCCGTTTCGTGCCACCCAGGTCGGGCACCAGCCCGAGACTGGGCTCGGCCATCGTGAACTGCGCGTCGTCGGCGACGATGCGGATGTCGCAGGCCAGCGCCAACTGGAACCCGGCGCCGATGGCGTGACCCTGCACCGCGGCCACGCTGACGAGATCCGGCCGGGCCAGCCAGCCGAACCCTTCCTGGTAGCCGGCGACCGTCGCGTCGGCCTCGTCCGCCGCTTGGCGCACCAGACCGATCAGGCCACCCTCGGCGTCCGGGCTGAACATCGCCCGATCCAGGCCGGCCGAGAAGGCCCGGCCGGCGCCGCGCACGACGACGACCCGCACGGTGCCGGGCAGGTCGAGGCCGACGCGGCGCAGCCAGATCCAGGTGGACGGTGTCTGCGCGTTCAGACGGTCGGGGCGGTCGAGGGTGATAGTGACGACCGCATCAGCTGTGTCGACGCGAAATCCCGCCTCGGACGGGATCTCGGCCAGCACACTCGCCAGGCTACTTGCCCTTCTTCTTCGTTCGCGTCGCGCCACCCCGACCGCGCAGGGTCGCCCCTGACTCGGTCAGTACGCGATGCACGAACCCGTACGAGCGCCCATGGCTCTCGGCGAGTTCGCGAATGCTGCGACCCTTGTCGTACTGCTTGCGCAGATCGCTGGCGAGCTTGTTCCGCTCGGTACCCGTGATGCGGGCACCCTTCTTCAGCACGGCCATGCCACAACCCTCCGGACTAAGTCCCCGCGAGCGACCGGCCTGGCGGCTGATCTCTCCCCGACCTTGACGAACCGCTCGACACCGCACACCGGCTGCGCGACATCGGCCATCCGCCCTAACGACAGTGTTACCCGTAGCGGACTTGATAGCAGCGCTGAGTATCCATGCGCAAGATCGTCACGCGCATGTGTTGCACAACTGCCCGTACGGCCAGCCGCAAAACGGGCGGATTCCCCCGGGAGACACGTGCTAGGCGAGCGCCACCAGATCGGCCAGTTCCTCGCTCCACGAATCCTCGACGCCGTCCGGCAGCAGGATCACCTTGTCCGGGTTCAGCGCCCGGACGGCCCCTTCGTCGTGCGTCACGAGCACGATCGCGCCCTTGTACGTGCGTAGCGCGTCGAGCACCTGCTCCCGGCTGACCGGGTCCAGGTTGTTCGTCGGCTCGTCGAGCAGCAGCACGTTGGCCGCGCTGGTCACGAGCATCGCGAGTGCGAGCCGGGTCTTCTCGCCGCCGGAGAGCACCGCGGCCGGCTTGTTCACGTCGTCGCCGGAGAACAGGAACGCCCCGAGCAGCTTGCGCAGCTCGGTGTCGGCCAGCTCGTAGGGCGCGGTCGAGCGCATGTTCTCGAGCACGCTGCGGCCGTGGTCGAGCGTCTCGTGCTCCTGGGCGTAGTAGCCAAGACGCAGCCCGTGCCCGTCGCGCACCTCGCCGGTGTCGGCCGGCTCGATCCGGGCGAGCAGCCGCAGCAGCGTGGTCTTGCCGGCCCCGTTCAGGCCCAGGATCACCACTCGGGCACCCCGGTCGACGGCCAGGTCGACGTCGGTGAACACCTCGAGCGAGCCGTACGACTTGGACAGCCCCTCGGCCGTCAACGGTGTGCGACCGCACGCGGCCGGCGTCGGGAAACGCAGCCGAGCTGTCTTGTCGGACACCCGCACCTCGGCCAGATTGGCTTGCAGGGCGGCGGCCCGGCGATCCATTTGATGCGCGGCCCGGGCCTTGGTGGCCTTGGCCCGCATCTTGTCGGCCTGCGAGCGCAGCGCGTCGATCTTGCGCTCGGCGTTCACCCGCTCGCGGTGCCGACGCCGCTCGTCGGCCTCCCGCTGCTGCAGGTAGGTCTTCCAGCCGACGTTGTAGACATCGACGTTGGCCCGATTGGCGTCCAGGTACCAGACCTTGTTCACCACCGCCTCGACCAACTCGACGTCGTGACTGATCACCACGAGGCCGCCGTCGTGCTGGCGCAAGAACGTGCGCAGCCAGGCGATGGAGTCCGCGTCGAGGTGGTTCGTCGGCTCGTCGAGCAGCAGCGTCATCGCGTCGTCGCCCTCGCTGCCGAACAGGATGCGCGCGAGCTCGACGCGGCGGCGCTGGCCCCCCGACAGGGTGTCGAGGCGCTGCGCCAGCACCCGGTCGGGCAGCCCCAGGTTCGCGCAGATGCGCGCCGCCTCGCTCTCGGCGGCGTATCCACCCAGGGCGGCGAACCGTTCCTCGAGGTTGCCGTAGCGGCGCACCAGGGCGGCGTCGTCGGGCCGCTCGGCCAGCTGGACCTGCACCTTCGCGATGTCGGTGACGAGCTGGTCCAGCCCCCGCGCCGACAGCACCCGGTCGCGGGCGGTCACGTTCAGGTCGCCGGTGCGCGGGTCCTGCGGCAGGTAGCCGACCGGACCGCGCCGGGACACGGTGCCGCCGTGCGGCTGGCTCTCGCCGGCCAGCACGCGCAGGCTGGTGGTCTTGCCGGCACCGTTGCGTCCGACGAGGCCGATGCGGTCGCCGGGCTGCACGCGCAGCGAGGTGGGTTCGAGCAGGATGCGCGCGCCGGCGCGCAGCTCGAGATCGGTCGTGGTGATCATGAGGGAACGACTCCAGACGAGGATGCGGCGAGGTGGGCGACGGAGGAGGTCGCCCAGCTAGCTCGGGAGTCGATGCACCACGCCAGTGTAACCACCGCGCGAGCAATGTGCCGGTCGGCGCCCGTCGGCAAGCGGCGACGCCAAATTGGGTCGTGCCGTGTCGGTACGGGGTGCTTGGCTAACGCCCGATGAGCGCCGGAGAACTGCAGGTGGACGCCGAGGCCGCCGCCGCACTCGCCCCGTCGCGGGGCCGCGTGCGGGCGGCGTTGCACGCGCGGACCGGCGGCCTGCCCGAACCGTTCTGGTGGCTGTGGCTGGGCACCCTGGTCAACCGGGCCGGCACGTTCATCGAACCGTTCGCCGTGCTGTACCTCACCGGGCCGCGGCACCTGAGCGTCGCCACGGCCGGCACCGTCGTCACGGTGTGGGGCGCCGGATCGACCGTGGCCCAGCCACTCGGCGGCTACCTCACCGACCGGATCGGCCGGCGCACGACGCTGAGCCTCGGCATGTTCGCGGTGGCCGTAGCGATCGGCACGCTGGCGATCGCCCGCGGCCTGCCGATGATCATGCTCGCGGCGCTGTTCGTCGGCATCGTCGGCGACATCTACCGTCCCGCCGCCTCGGCCGCGGTGGCCGACCTGCTCGACGGCGAGCAGCGCACCCGGGCCTACGCGCTGCAGTTCTGGGCGATCAACCTCGGCTTCTCGGTCGCCGCCGTGTCGGCCGGCCTGCTCGTCCGGCTCGGATTCAGCACGCTGTTCATCGTCGATGCCGTCACCAGCGCAGTGTTCGGCCTGCTCGTGCTGCGCAAGGTGCCCGAGACCCGGCCGGCCGCGGCAATGGATCACCGCGAGCACGGCGAACCGGCCTGGCGGTTGATGCTGCGCGACCGGCTGCTGCTGGCCCTGGTCACCCTCTTCCTCGCGTACGCCATCCTGTACGGCCAGGTGTACGTGACACTGCCGCTGGCCGTGAAGGACGCCGGCCTGGGCACGTCGGCGTACGGGTTGATCATGGCCGTCAACGGCATTGTGATCGTGATCGTCCAGCCGCTCAGCCTGTCGTTCATCGCCCGGGCGCCCCGGATCTTGCTGCTGCCGGGCTCGATGCTGCTCGTCGGCGGCGGTATCGCGCTGAGCGCGGCCTGCCACAGCACCTGGGCCTTCGCGCTCACCGTCGTCGTCTGGACGCTGGGCGAGATCGGCGCATCCACGGCGCTGTTCGCCCTGGCGGCCACGCTCGCCCCCGAAGCGCTACGGGGTCGGTACATGGGCGCCGTCGGCCTGGCCTGGGGCGCCTCGGCCATGCTGGCCCCGTTCCTGGGCGCCCGCACGTACGCCGCCAGCCCGGGCGCGGTCTGGCTCGGCTGCCTGGGCCTGAGCATCGTCGCCGCGATCGGCTTGATCGCCCTGGCGGTGAACCTGCCCGACCCGGCGCCGGACCCAGCGCCTGACACCGTGCCGGACCCGCCGGCCGCCGAGCAAGCCGCGTCGGAATAGCATCTCGGCCCCGCGCAGGGCAGGATTCGCCGCAGATGGCCGCTCGGTCGCGGCCCGACAGGTCGGGAGTCCGAGGCGATGCAGTACAACGACGACGCTCAGCTGGACACGTCGGAGGTACAGGACACGCGCGGCAGCCGACTGCCGAGCAGCCGGGGCGGGCAGGTGGCGCTCGGTGGCGGCGGGCTCGGAGTCGTCGGGGTGCTCATCGCCGTCCTGGTGAGCGTGCTCGGCGGCGGGGGCGGCAACGGCGTCGATCTGGGCCAGGTGCTCGGCGGGCTCGGCCAAAGCGGCCAGCCGGCCACGGCGGACAACTCGCAGGTGCAGCAGGAGTGCAAGACCGGCGCGGACGCGAACACCAAGTCCGACTGCGCGGCGGTCGCCGACGTCGACTCGATCCAGGCGTATTGGAAGACCGAGCTGCCCAAGCTGGGCAAGCAGTACGTTCCGGTGCCCACGGTCTGGTTCAGCGGCCAGGTGTCCACCGGATGCGGCGCCGCGACGAGCGACTCGGGGCCGTTCTACTGCCCGGCCGACAAGCGCGTCTACATCGACCTGACGTTCTACGAGGACCTGCAGAAGCAGTTCGGCGCGGAGGGCGGGCTGTTCGTCAACGCCTACGTGCTCGCGCACGAGTACGGCCACCACGTGCAGGACCTGCTCGGCATCGAGGCCAAGGTGCGCACCCGGCAGGGCGCGACCTCGGACTCGGTTCGTCTCGAGCTGCAGGCCGATTGCTTCGCCGGCGTGTGGGCCAA
>DASXYE010000308.1:0-7299 GCA_036502695.1 Jatrophihabitantaceae bacterium | reverse complement strand
CCAGATCGCCTGGCTGCAGGCTGAACAGCAGAAGGTCCTGGCCGAGCTGGACGGCCGCGCGCTGGACTGGGCCGGCAAGGAATCCATCGACTACACCCAGGAACAAGTCGGTGCGGCACTACGCCTCTCACCGGGCACCGCCGCCCACCGGCTCGAGGTCGCCCGTACTCTCGTGCGCCGGCTGCCCGCCACCCTGGCGACACTTGCCAGCGGCGAGATCACCTACCTGCACGCCCGCAAACTCGCCGACGCCGTAAGCGACTTCGATGCCAAGACCACCGCCAAGGTCGAGCAGCGGGCACTGCGGCGCGCGGCCCAGCAAACCGTCGGCCAGTTCGACGCCAGCGTGCGCCGGGCCATCATCGCCGCCGACCCCCGCCAAGCCGAGCAGCGACACGACGACGCCCTCGACCACCGCCAGGTCGTGATCACACCCGTCGACGACGGCATGGCCCAGGTATGGGCCTACCTACCCGCCGAGGGTGCGGCGCTGATCCAGACCGTGCTCGACTCCCTCGCCGGCGCAAGGACTTCCGGCGAGACCCGGACCGCCGACCAACGCCGCGCCGACGCCCTGGTCGACGTGTTCGCCCGGGTGCTGGCCGACCCGAACCTCCCCGAACAGCACGGTCACCGCCCCAGCGTGCAGGTCACCGTCGCACTCACGACGTTGCTCGGCTGCGACGACAACCCCGCCGAACTCGACGGATACGGGCCGATCACTGCCCAGGCCGCCCGACGCATCGCCGCCGACATGTCCGGCACCTGGCGCCGACTACTCACCGACCGGGCCACCGGGCAACTCCTCGAATACGGCCGCCGCACCTACCGGCCACCCGCCAACCTCGCCGACTTCGTCCTCGCCCGCGACCGCCACTGTGTGTTCCCCGGATGCCGACGACCAGCAAGACACTGCGATTTGGACCATGCCGAGGCGTGGTGCACCGGCGGGAAGACCTGCGAACACAACCTGCATCCCTTATGCCGCAGGCATCATCACGCCAAGCACAATGCCGGCTGGCAAGTCAGCCGACAAGACGACGGCTCGTATCTATGGACGGCACCCACGGGGCACACCCAGCTGGTCCCGCCGCCGGACGGCTAGCGATCCGGGCGGCCACGCCCGACCGCCCGCGCCGGCTCGAGTGGTCCGCAGGTGACGGCCTCAGCCGCGGCTGGGGCGCTCCGCCGTCCACAGCGGCATCGTCGCCCGCAAAGCGAGGTGCATCTCGAAGCACCGCTCGTCGTCTTCGAGGGCGTCACCGAACAGGTCGTGCACCCGCTTGAGGCGGTAGCGGATCGTCTGCGCGTGCTTGCCCAGATGCCGGGCCAGCACCGGAGCGCTGCCCCGGGTCTCCATCCAGGCCAGCATGGTTTCGGCCAGGATGCGGCGGCTGTGCGGCGGCTCGGCGTACAGCGGCCCGAGTGCGCGCCGGCACAACCGCTCGGCGAGCAGCGGTTCGGAGTGCAACCACAACGTCGCGAGATGCGCGGAGGTGTCCAGCACGGGCTGGCGTTCGAGCACGCCGAGCTGCATCAGCTGCAGGCCCCGGCGCGCCCAGCGCAGCGACGATGCCGCGTCGACCAGCCGCACCGGCGAGCCGATCGACACGACGTGCCCGGCGAAGATGCTCTCGATCTCGGCGCGCGCCCCGGCGGTCCACGGTGCGGGATGCAGCACCACGCCGACGTCGCCCTTGAGGTCGGCCAGGGTGCGCGGGTGCAGGCGTCGCGGCGACGGCAGCGTCTTGCCCGGCGACGGCGTGATCGCGATCAGCACGACCTGCACGGGCACCGGCCAGCTACCGCTCGCGGCCAGCTCGCGGATCTCCCGCTCGGCACCGGCCGGCGCCGTCAGGATCAGCTGCAGCAACCGTTCCCGCCACTGGTACGCCGCGTCGGACAGCTGCGCCTGGGCATCGCGGTACCCGGCGGCCGACTCGTCGGACAGCACGTTGATGAAGTCGAACAGCCCATCACCCAGCTCGCCCAGGGTGCTCGACGGAAGCCCCTGGGCGAGTGCGAACGCGTGCAGGCTCTTCCAGGCCCGCCGCGCCGCGATCTGGTAGGCCGTGCGCAGCGAGTCGAGGCTGCGCCCGGCGAACGCCTCGCCCTGCCCGAGGCGGCGGAACAGCTCGTCCACCTCGTCGCGGGACACTGACGGATCCTCGATGTGATCGACGAAGTAGGTGATCGCCCGGGAGACGCCGAGGCGCGTCGTGGCGACCATGCTCTCGTCGGCCTCGCCGGAGTACTCGACGATCTGGCGTTGGATCTCATCCGTGATGTAGGCGATGAGCTCCGGCAGCACTGGACGCATCATCGGGGCCAGCCGGGCCGGCACCTCGTACCGCCCGCCCGCCGGCAGCCCGGCCCGACCGGCCCCAGGGGGTTGGGCCGATCGGGCTTCGAGCGCGGTCATCTGCCTCGTCCCTACTGGATGATGCGCCCGTTCGTGAGCTGGATCGTCACCGTGTTGCCGGAGCCGGGCACGAGCAGGTTCAGCAACGGAGTGGTGAGACCGCAGTTCTCGAAGTTGCCGACCGTGAACGTGCCCTGCAGCGTGCCGCCCGTCGTCACGTTGAACACCTGCCCGTCCGGTGTCGCGGCCGGGATGGACACCGGGTCGGCCGTCTGGCAGTGGTCGCCGACGAGCGCCGGCAGGCCGGCCACCGTGACATCGCTCAGCTTGATGTACACCGAGGCGGTGCTGCTGATCGTCGGCTTCGGCTGGCTCTTCAGCACGCCGGTGAGCGGCGCCGCCTCGACGAACGTGACCGTCGCCGTGGTCGGCAACAGGCCGAGCGCCTTGAACGACGTCGACGTCGCGGGCAAGGGCAGGTGGCCGGTGAACGTGCCGTCCGGGTTGATCGCCGTGGTCAACGTCGTCGGGCCGAGGTTCACGTTCGAGCCGGTCTTGGCGATGGTGCTGGTGCCGCTGGCGTCGTAGGCGACGTTCAACGTGGCGGCCGGGGCGGCAGCCTCGTCGGCCCCCGCCGTGCCCGGCGCGACCAGCAACCCGACGCCGGCCGCAGCGGCGAATGCAACGGCGATCAATCGCTTTCCGGTTCGCGTAGTCACTACTACCTCCGAAATGAGACGACTAATTGTCGATCGACGTCCCGAGTGATATTGCGGGGCGCACGTCGATTCGATTGCATAAGACGATTACCGTTGCGATCCGCGTTCGGCGAATGCCCGGCGTGGGGGGTGAGCTCGCAGGGAACTTACAACGCCACAACAGGTTTGGCTACCCCTGAGTAGCCCTGACACTCCCGGATATGCTGGCCCGCGATGAGAGGTACCGCCGGTTTCGCATATCGGTTAGCATCGTCGCGAATTCTCGCACGATCACATTACCCGGACTTCATACAGGTCGTATGAACTCGGCGAAGAACTTCAGCGGATAAGTCCGCGAATCGAATTACCGTTTACAAATTTGATACCTACTCTGGAGTAATCAATACGCTCCGAGTTAAAGTCCGGGCCGTCCCCTCCCCCGTCCTGAAAGGACATCACCCATCATGGCCTCTCGACTGGTAAGGGCGCTCTTCGTAGGTGGCGGCGCCGCGGCCGCAGCGCTCATCATCGGCATCGGCTCCGCGTCGGCGGACGACCCGACCTGGTCTGTATCCGCAGGTGCCGCCAGCGGCGGCAGCACCGTGGCCTTCACCGGAACCACGTCCGGCGCCTCGCCGCAGATCTCGTTCAGCGATGTCACCTCCGGCCTCGACCTGAACTGTGACTCCGGCACGGCCGGCGGATCCGCGACGGTCGGCACCGGGCTCTCCGGCGCCGGCATCGCCACGATCAGCGGCCCGTCGACGACGTGGACCAACTGCGTCGGCCCGCTGGGCATCGAGCTGGACCCGACGGGTGTCGGCAACTGGTCGCTCAACGCCGCCAGCTATGCCGGCGGCGTCACCAGCGGCACGATCTCCAACATCACCGCCACCGTGCACAACCCGGACGGCAACTGTGACTTCACCGTCACCGGCACCGTCAACGGCACGTACGACAACGCGTCGCAGGCCCTGACCGTCACGCCGGATCCGACACTGAGCATCTCCGGTGTGACCGGCTGCTTCGGGCTCATCAACGAAGGCGATCAGGCGAGCTTCTCGGCCAGCTACCACGTGGTCGCGAACGACGCCGCCAACAACCCGGTTCAGATCACCAGCCCGTGATCTGCAGGTGCTGACGATGCCGTGGGCGGACACCCGTTCGAGTCCGCCCACGGCACCATCATGAATACCTCTACGCTGCCGGCAATCCGACCCTGGCGCACTACGGCTCATGGAGATGTGGCACATGATGATCGGCCGCCGAGCCATACGACCACGGCGCCTCTTGACCGCTGCGGCCGTAGCCGCGGCGGTCGTCGTGTCGACGACCATGCTCGCCGGCGCCGCGCCCCCAGACGATCATGTCGGCATACCGCCGCTGCCGTACGTACCGTTCCCGGGCGGCACGCTCAACCGATACAACGACGGTGGACTCGGGCTCGACCGGACGGTGCAGACCGCCCTGAAGCCTAAAGTCGCGCTGGAATTTCAGGATCTTGTCCAGCGCGCCTATTACATCAACTGCACGAACACGTTTCCGCCGAACTACGGCTGCCCCGGCCACGATCCGCAGTACCCGCCGATTCCGGGTACCAAGTGGCTGGCGATCTATGCCGACCTGTGGCTCCAGTCCAAAGATCCCGACGCGAAAGACAGCTTCGGCCTGTTCCCCAAGACGGTCGTCAAGACCCTGGCCTTCGGATCGGTCCCCGTGACCGCAACCGTTCACATCAGCCAGACGGCGCACGCCGGGCTCTACGATCCCCTTCAGCTTTCGTGGTTCGCATCCTCTGCCGTCATTCCGGAAGGCACCTCGATCTGCTGGGACGGCCCACCCGACGGCCATCAATGCAAGGCGCCACCCGGCACCGGATACTTCTTCATGTTCCCGCCGGCGGTAACCGGCCAGCTCGATGTACGGATCTCGGATGTCAGCGTTGACCAGGTGCCGGTCGACGTCGGACCGTCCTGCCATACCGTCAAGCCGGCCTCGGTTTCCTTGACGGCAACACCCGGCTACTACCCACGCGGATTCAAGCCGACGGTCGAGGGCGTCCCGGGCGACTATCAGCCGTTCGTCACGCCCGGATTTTTGCACGGGACCGTCGACATCCCGGCATTCTCCGGTTGCACCAACGGAACCGAAAATTTCGACGCGCTGCTGACGGGCATGATCTCCGCCCCCGGCAATCCCATTCACGCGAGACAATCGGTTGCGCTGACGACCTGGTGCAAGATTTCCCCCACCGATCCGGGCTGCAAGAAGCCCTAGTGGGCTAGCTTGCGGC
This sequence comes from Jatrophihabitantaceae bacterium, assembly GCA_036502695.1. Classification (GTDB taxonomy): domain Bacteria; phylum Actinomycetota; class Actinomycetes; order Mycobacteriales; family Jatrophihabitantaceae; genus DASXRA01. The sequence continues at coordinate 1,946 of DASXYE010000308.1, read as the reverse complement.
TTGGTGCCATTCCGGCAATGCGGTGCGCAGGGCGAGCAGGATTTCCACGCGGGCGGTGCGCTCGTGCAGGTCGTCGCCGAACAGGTCGTGCAGGCGGCTGAACTGGTAGTGCAACGTTTGGCGGTGCTTACCGAGCGTCTCCGCGAGCTCGGTTTGCGAACCGCCTAGTTCGAGCCAGGCCAGCAGCAGTTCGCCGAACTTGACGCGCTTGGCCGGACTGAGCTCGAGCAGCGGACCGAGGCGGCGGGTGACGAGCAGCTGCGGCAGGCTCGGGTCGGCGTGCAGCATCAGCGACGGCAGGTGCTCGTCGCAGAACAGCACCCGGTCCGGGGGCAGCGCGCCGGATTCGCGCAGCCGGGCGGCCAGCCGGGCCCAGTGCATCGAGGCCGGCGCCTGCGCCAGCGGCATGGCGCAGCCGACGGACAGCAGCACCGGGACGTCGGTGGCGAGCAGCTTCTCGCGGACCTCGGGGCACAGCGGTCCGGGGACGAGCAGCGTCGAGCCCGGCGTCGACACGTCGGCCAGCGCGTGCGGGCCGAACAGCACCCGGCCCAGGGCGGCCGGCACATCGCCGTCGCGGACGTCGACCACCACGACCTCGTCCGGGATCGGCCAGCCGATGCGCTCGGCCACCTCGTGGATCGCGGCCATCGACGCGTGCGGTTCGAGCAGCAGGTTCAGCAGCCGCACCCGCAGCTGGCGCACCGCATCGCCCTCGGCCAGCTGGGCGTCCAGCCAGCCGCGGGCCGACACCTCGGCCAGGTGATCGACGAAGCCGAAGACGGCATCGGCCAAGCGGGCCACGGCATCCGGCGACAGCGGGCTGCGGTCGTTGATCGCGGTGATACGCCGCCACGCGATCTTGGCGCCGATCCGGTACGCCGCCTGCAGCGCGTCCTGGGTGCGCCCCTCCATCGCCTCGCCGCGGCCGAGTTGCCAGAACCAGTTGTCGTAGTCGACGGGCCCGTCGTGCGTCTGGGTGACCAGCGTGACGAACGTGGTCAGCGCCTCTTCGACGCTACGTTGCGTGACTTCGCCGTACGGCCCTTCCCAGGCGCGGCGATATTCGGGTATCTCGGCGCGGATCGCGGCGACGATCTCGCGCACCAGATCGGGCAACTCGGTGGGCATGAGCGATTCCAGCCAATCGCGCGGCAACCGGGGCCACTCGATGTCGGCCAGTGCGTACATGCGTCCCTCACCCGAGCATTCCGCGGCGGGTCGGTTTGCCGCCGATAGCGGCATCGTTCCTATCGCGGTGTTAGCCCGATACAACGTTGCACGCCAGTTAAGTTCTTACCCCGCTCGGTGGCCAGGTTCAAGACTGCGCGCAGTCGCTGTCCGCTTCCGGCAGCTGTCTCGGACGCGGCGTCACAGTTACCGTTCGTAGCGCCCGGGCAACCGAAGTTGATCATGACTGACTGTCGCACGAAGTTTTATAACGCGCATGATAAAACCGCTCAGGCCCGCTACGAATTAGCTGCTGATTAATGCCAGTGCCTTGTGCGGGACGGCGCCCGTGCCTACGCTCCGCACGAACATACGACGCTGGTCCAGGGCCTTGCCGTCGAACTCGTCCTCGCATGATTGCGGTCGCCGGTGTCCGCTTATGGAGGTGAAATGGGCGTCGCTGCGGTGGTGGACGGTCTCACCAAATCATTCGGCCGGCAGAACATCTGGCGGGATGTATCGATGACCCTTCCGCCCGGCGAGATAACGGCATTGCTCGGGCCGTCCGGAACCGGCAAGTCGGTGTTCTTGAAATCGATGATCGGATTGCTCAAACCCGAATACGGCAGTTGCTGGGTTAATGGCACCGACACGGTCACCTGTTCGGAAAAGCAATTGCTCGAGATCCGCAAACTCTTCGGCGTCCTGTTTCAGGACGGCGCGCTATTCGGATCGATCAACCTGTTCGACAACATCGCCTTCCCGCTGCGCGAGCA
>DASXYE010000307.1:0-2570 GCA_036502695.1 Jatrophihabitantaceae bacterium | reverse complement strand
CCGGAGACGATCTGGGACGCGATCCGGCATCTGGGCGCCGAGCGGATCGGGCACGGCATCGCGGCGGTCCACGATCCCGAGCTGATGGCCTACCTCGCCGAGCACCGCATCGCGCTGGAGGTCTGCCCGACGTCCAACGTCCGCACCCGGTCGGTGCCGTCGCTGGCCGAGCACCCGCTGCCCGCGCTGGCGGCCGCCGGCATCCCGGTCACGATCAACTCCGACGACCCGCCGATGTTCTCGACCACGCTGAACACCGAATACAGCGTGGCAGCCGAACTGCTCGGCCTGGACGAGGCCGGGGTGGCTGATCTGGCCCGGGCGTCGGTTCGCCAGTCGTTCGCGGAGGACGGCATGAAGACGGCCCTGCTCGCGGAGATCGACGGATATACAGCCAAGCTGTAGCGATAGCACTCAACGAAAGGTCGGCACAGAGGCGGCGCCGGCACCGCGTACGTCGTCGTACGTTCGGGGTAGACCGAACATATGGGATCGCATCCTGGCCAGGTGACCGACCGAGTGGCGACCCAAGCCCGAGGTGCGTCGACCCGTCCGGGCGTGATCCTCGCGTTGATGTGCGCCGGGATGTTCCTGGTGCTGCTCGACGTCACCGCCGTGAATGTGGCACTACCCGACATCGGGCACGCGTTCGGCGGTGGCGTGGCCGGGCTGCAGTGGGTCGTCGACGGCTACGCGGTGGCGATCGCGAGCCTGCTGCTTGCCGGCGGGACGGTCGGCGACCGATTGGGGCACCGACGGGTGGTGCTCGCCGGGTTCGCGGTGTTCGGACTGGCGTCGATCGGCTGCGCGGTGGCCCCGGGGACGGCCACGCTCGTCGGAGCGCGCGTGGTGCAAGGGGTAGGCGCGGCAATGCTGTTGCCCAGCACGATGGCGGTCATCGCCGACGCCTACCCCGATCGGGTCGCCCAGGCCCGCGCGTTGGGCACGTGGGCGGCGGTGTCGTCGCTGGCCCTTCCGGCCGGCCCGTTGCTGGGTGGCCTGCTCGTCTCGGCGAGCAGCTGGCGGCTGGTGTTCTGGATCAACGTTCCGGTCGTGGTCGGAGTGGGGGCCGGCGTGTGGCGTTTGGTGTCCGACGGGCGGGAACGGCGCGCCGGCCCGTTCGACGTCGGCGGCACGGTGGCGTTCGCGCTGGCCCTGGCCTCGTTCGTGCTGGCCGTGATCGAGGCCGGCCATGACGGCAACGGGCTGATCGTGGCCGGCGCGGCGGTGCTGGCCGTCGCGGCCACGGTGATCGGAGTCGCGATCGAGCGGCGCGCTGTCGACCCGATGCTGCCCCTGGACCTACTGCGTACCCGGGCGTTCTTCGCCCCGAACACCGTTGCGCTCATCATGAATCTGACGTTCAACGGGACGCTGTTCGTGATCACCCTGTACCTGCAGGACATCCGTGGCCTGTCGCCACTGCTCGCGGGCGTCACGGTGCTGCCGCTCGCCATCCCGCTCGTGCTGCTCGCGCCCGTCAGCGGCCGACTGACGGCGGCCCGGGGTCCGCGAACCGCCGTGGCCATCGGCTGCCTGCTCGCCGCGCCCGCCGGGTTGCTGCTGTTTCTGATCGAGGCACGCGGCGCCGTCGGGTGGGTGAGCGTCCCGCTCGCGGTCCTGGGCTGCGGGGCCGGATTCGTCACCACGTCGGTCGTGGCCGCGGCGGTGCGGGCCACCCCGTCCGAACGATCGGGCCTGGCGACGGGGATCTCCAACACGGCCCGCCAGACCGGCACCGCCTCGGGGGTGGCCATCTTCGGCGCGGTCGCCGGTTCGACGCAGGACCCGTCCCGATTCGTGGCGCACCTGCACCTGCTGGGTCTGGTGACCACGGGCGGCTGGCTGCTGGCCTTGGTTCTGGCGCTGGCCGGCATTGCCGGGATGCCACGTCGGCCCAGCTGACTAGGCTCGAAAGGGTGCCCGATCCGTCGACGTACCGCCCAGCGCCGGGCACCATCCCGGTCGAGCCCGGCGTGTACCGGTTCCGCGACGAGCACCGGCGCGTCATCTACGTCGGCAAGGCGAAAAGCCTGCGGCAGCGCCTGAATTCCTACTTCGCCGACGTGACGTTGCTGCACCCCCGTACCCGGCAGATGGTGACGACCGCGGCCAGCGTCGAGTGGACGGTCGTGCGGACCGAGGTCGAGGCGCTGCAGCTCGAGTACAACTGGATCAAGGAGTTCGACCCGCGGTTCAACGTCCGCTACCGCGACGACAAGTCCTACCCGTCGCTGGCCGTGACGCTGTACGAGGAGTACCCGCGGCTGCAGGTGATGCGCGGGCCGAAGCGGCGTGGCGTGCGGTATTTCGGGCCGTACAGCCACGCCTGGGCGATCCGCGAGACGCTCGACCTGCTGCTGCGGGTGTTCCCGGCCCGCACGTGCAGCGCCGGGGTGTTCAAGCGGGCCGGCCAGATCGGACGGCCTTGCCTGCTCGGCTACATCGGCAAGTGCAGCGCGCCGTGCGTCGGCCGGGTGAGCGCCGAGGAACACCGCGACATCGTCGACGACTTCTGCGACTTCATGGCCGGCAAGACCGACCAGATGCTCAAGCGGCTCGAACGCGAG
>DASXYE010000306.1:0-2079 GCA_036502695.1 Jatrophihabitantaceae bacterium | reverse complement strand
GTCCTCGGTGAAGCCGCCGGCGGCCAGCATCTCCGCCACGATCGCGACGTGCTGTGGCTCGCCACTGTGCGAGGCCGCGGCCAGCGCCAACCAGGGCGGCGCGACGTCCAGGCCGAGCCGGCGCATCCCCACCGCCTGCAGTGGTTTGTTCGACGAGCGCGGGAACAGCGGCTGATCCGGATCGCCGACGCGCCGAACGTCCGAGCCGTGCAGGACGACGACGTGTCCACTGTGGACGCTCTCGACGACGCCCGATCGGACGACGTCCACCAGCGGAGCCCCGGGACGCAGGGCGATCACGTGCGGGGTCGCATGCCGAGCAACCGCACGCCGTCGTCGTCGCGCAGCACGGCGGTGATCCAGCCGCCGCTTCGCCCGTGGTCCAGCAGGCCGACCGGATCGGCGGTGAGCTCGACCGGTTCGAACGCGCGGTGCTCCCAGTTCATGCGGGCGGTGTGCCCGGCCACCGCCAGGTCGAGCACCGAACCGTTGGCGGCCAGCCGCTCGCGAGCCCCGGACAGCCGCCCGATCACGTCGTCCAGGGCGCGCACCAGCTCGGGGTTGCCGTCACACCACGTCGCCACCAGGTCGGGACGGGTGCGGGCCACGCGCGAGCCGGTCATGTACGAACCCGCCGCCAGCGACAGGCCGAGCTCGCCGCCGGCCAGGCCGGTCAGGGCCAGCGTCTCGGCCAGCACGTGTGGCAGCCCGATGACGTGCGCGACGGCGGCGTCCTGCTCGGCGGCGCTGGCCGGCACCGGCTTGGCGCCCAGGTCGCACACCAGCTCGGACAGCGCGATCCAGGACGCGAGGTCGGTGTCCGGCTCGAGAGTGAGCGACCACGGGGCGTCCCGGAACAGCAACGGATCCGACGCCGCCCAGCCGCTGTTCTCCGTACCGGCCAGCGGATGCCCGCCGACGAACCGGGCCTGCGGGATGATCGAGCGCACCAGTTCGAGCACCGGCACCTTCAGCGTGCCGACGTCGGTGAGCACCGCCCCGGGGGCCAGATGTGGGGCCAGCGAGAGCAGCGCCGACTTGACTTCGGGCAACGGCATCGCGAGCACCACCAGGTCGGCGCCGTGCACCGCACTGGCGTCGCTGGCCGTGACCGGGAAGCCGGCCGAGCTGGCTGCCGCCCCGGTCGTCGGGTCGGTGTCGTACCCGATGACGTCCAGGCCGCTCTGCCGGATCGCGTGCACCAGCGAGCCGCCGATCAGGCCCAACCCCAATACGGCCACTCGGCCGAACGTCGCCGTCATGCCAGCGACGCTAGCGCCCCGACTACCCACGCACCGGAGGACGTGTCAGGATCGAGACCAAGTCGCCAGGAACATTGCCCAGAAGGTGGGGTCATGACGCAGCGTGGGTTCGCTATCGCGGCCTTTCGCGACGCCGGTCGATGGCGGTGCGAGCCGTTGCCACCGGCCGTCCTGGACGACCTGCGCGCCCTGGTGGCCGCGCTGCGGGGGCAGCCGCCGGAGGGCGGGCCGTTCGTCGTGGCCAGCGTCGACGACGAGTTCTTCCTGATCGCCCGGCAGGACGGTCCGCGGATCTCGTTGCTGCTGTCGGACCTCACCGCGGCGGTCGAGTACCCGCTTGCCGAGCAGGTGTTGGACCGTCTGGGCGAGGAGCCGCCGGAAGACGACGAGCTCGACGAGGTCTGGCCGATCGGCGACCTGGACCTGTTCACCGATCTCAGCCTGCCCGAGGACGACATGGAGCAGGTACTCGACGATCTCGACGCCTACCCGGATGAGATGCTCGAGACGATCATCGACCGCATCGGCTTGGCCGAGCCCTACGCCCACGCCGTCGACTCCGCACGGGTAGCCCGATGACTTATTTCGCTGCTGTTCTGGCCCGCTCCGACGACGACTGGCGCGCCGTCGAGGTCGACCTCGACGAGTGCGAGAGCCTCGACGACCTGGTCGACGTGGCCCGTGACGTCTCCGGCGACGTGCGCCTGCTCGTCGTCGAGCAGGACGACGAGTACGCCGTGCTCGCCCGCGTCGACGACGAGCTCGACGCGCGGGTGTTCCTCTCCGACGGGCACGCCGCCGACGCCTACCCGATCGC
>DASXYE010000305.1:0-2372 GCA_036502695.1 Jatrophihabitantaceae bacterium | reverse complement strand
CGGCGATCACGCGAGTGAGTCGGACGTCGGTGCGCGCGGCCAGCAGCGCGACGGTCGCGGCGGCGCGCAGGTCGAGTTGCCCATCGGCCAACCAATGCCGACTGGCCGGATCGATCAGGACGTGCGGATTGTCCAGCAGCGAGGCGTCCGCTGCGCGGCGCTCGCCGTCATCCTGGGCGATCCGGTCGGACAAGGATGTGGCGCTACTCCCGACGAGTAACACGACGGCGATCTGCCCACCCCCGAATGCGGCCACGCGCAGTGGGGCGATCCGCTGGGCCGCCGCAGTCGTGTCCCGGACCACGCTGTCGCGGATATTCGGTGTCGTGACGAGGAAGCTGCCCGCTCCTTGACGGTCGATCGAGGTGTACAGCCCGGCTGCCGAATAACCGCTGGCGAGCAGGTCGGCGGTGACGGCGGCGTCCGAGCCGACGCGTGCCGACTTGGGCAGGTTGGCACGAATCCACGCCTCGGCCTGCCGAACGTTGGACTGCCCCGGTGGATGGGACGCGGTCGGCTTAGGCTTCGCAGAATGGTGCGCCGACCGATGCGTCAGCAGGTAGCCGCCTGTCGAGCCGATGGCTAGCGCAGCGACCGTGCAGCTGGCGACGATGACACGCCGGCGGGTGGCCGGCCGGGCGCGAGGTGCCCGCGGCTCGTCGGCATACAGCGGGATCAGCTCGTCCGGCTCGTCGGCGTCCCAGTCCTCGGCGTCCCAGTCGTCGGCGTCCGGCCCCGCTGAGGGCGGCTCCGCACGGGGCGGCTCCGCAGGGGGCGGCTCGGCTGGGGGCGGCCCGAGACGGGGCAGCACCGGGGTCGGCGACTCGGCCGTTGCCACGTCGGGCGTTGGCGTTTCGAGTGTGCTTGGTGCTGACCGGTCGCGTAGGGGCGCCTCGTACGCGCCCGCAGCGATGGCCTCGCGCCGATCCGATCGACGCTGGCCGGCGACCCGGCGCGGCGGTTGCCCTGGTGCGGGCGTCACGTCACGAGCGTCTGCGACTGCGCTGTGGCGCAGCAGTCTCGTACGAAGCGCCGCAGCCCGGCGCATTCGCGCATCGCCCGATCGCGCGTCCATGAGGCCCCCCGAATGGACTCGATGGACGCGACGGTCCGCTTGGTTGTGGGCCGTCGCTGGGCACACCGTAGCTCCTATTTTGGCGTTGTGGGAGTTGTTAGGCACTAGATGTTCGAGACGCCGAACCCGGCTCGCACCGCCGCACTACGCTCAGGGCATGCTGCGTTCCGCCATCCTCGCCGCGTCGCGGAATCGCGGCATCGAACGGCTTGTATCGAATGCCCCGGTATCGCGCACCGTTGTACGACGATTTGTCGGTGGCACCGATACGTCGGCCGCGGTGGGCGTCGCGAGCACGCTGGTCGAGGACGGCCTGCACGTCACGCTCGACCATTTGGGCGAGGACACGACCGATGCCCAGCAGGCGGCGGTCATCGCCGACGAGTACCTCAACCTGCTCAAGGCGCTCGACCGCGCCGGCCTGGCCGAGCGGCTCGCCCCGCTGACCGCTCGGGCCGAGGTCAGCGTCAAGCTCAGCGCCATCGGCCAGGCGTTGCCGGTCGACGGCGAGAAGATCGCCCTCGAGCACGCCCGGCGCATCTGCTCGGCCGCCCGCGGGGTCGGGGCGACGGTCACGCTCGACATGGAGGACCACACCACCACTGACGCGACGCTGGCCACGCTGGTCGAGCTGCGCGCCGACTTTCCCGAGACGGCCGGCGTACTGCAGTCCTACCTGCGGCGCACCGAGGGCGATTGCCGCGACCTGGCCGGCCCGGGCAGCCGCATCCGGCTGTGCAAGGGGGCGTACAAGGAGCCGGCCTCGGTGGCCTACCAGAGCGACCTCGACGTCGACCTGTCCTACGTGCGCTGCGTCAACGTATTGCTCAGCGGGGCTGGATATCCGATGTTCGCCACGCACGATCCGCGGCTGGTGGCCATCGCTCGCGAGCGAGCCAAGTTCCACGGCAAGAACCAGCACGAGTACGAGCTGCAGATGCTGTTCGGGGTGCGGCCGAGCGAGCAGCGCAAGCTGGCCCGCGAGGGCGAGACGGTGCGTGTCTACGTCCCGTACGGGGGCGACTGGTACGGCTACCTGATGCGGCGGCTGGCCGAGCGCCCGTCCAACCTGTCCTTCTTCCTGCGATCGTTGGTGTCGAAGCGATGAGCCTGGCGATTGTCGGCGGCGGCAAGATCGGCGAGGCACTGCTGTCCGGACTGCTGCGCGGCCACTACTCGCGCGACGAGATCGTCGTGGTCGAGAAGCATCCCGAGCGGGCGGCCTACCTGACGGCGACGCACGGAGTGTCCACAGTGGACGTCCCGGCGGCGGCGCGGGCAGCCAGCACCGTGCTGG
>DASXYE010000304.1:0-6650 GCA_036502695.1 Jatrophihabitantaceae bacterium | reverse complement strand
GTGCTCGACACGTGGTTCTCGTCGGCGCTGTTCCCGTTCTCCACGCTGGGCTGGCCGGACGAGACGGCCGACCTGAAGCGGTTCTATCCGAACGACGTGCTCGTCACCGGCTACGACATCCTGTTCTTCTGGGTCGTGCGGATGATGATGTTCGGCCTGTACGCCATGGACGAGGTGCCGTTCCGCACGATCGTCCTGCACGGGATGGTGCGCGACAAGTACGGCAAGAAGATGTCCAAGTCCAGGGGCAACACCGTCGACCCGCTCGTCTGGATGGACGCCTACGGCGCCGACGCGGTGCGCTTCTCGATGGCTCGCGGCGCCAACCCCGGCACCGACGTGCCGATCAGCGAGGAGTGGGTGCAAGGCGCGCGCAACTTCGGCAACAAGGTCTGGAACGCGACCCGGTTCGCGCTGCTGAACGGCGCCACCGTCTCCGGCGATCTGCCGCGCGAGCTGACCGGTCCGGACGCCTGGATCGTGTCCCGGCTGAACGCGGTGACCGCCGAGGTCGACGCGCTGTACGAGCGGTACGAGTTTGCCAAGGCGGTCGATCTGCTCTACCACTTCGCGTGGGACGAGGTGTGCGACTGGTACGTGGAGCTGGCCAAGATCTCGCTCGCCGGGTCGCCGGCCGACGCCGACACGACCCGGCGGGTGCTCGGCGAGGTGTTCGACGTCTTGCTGCGGCTCCTGCATCCGGTCACGCCGTTCCTGACCGACACGCTGTGGACGGCGCTCACTCACCGCGAGTCCGTCGTCGTGGCGCCCTGGCCGGTGGCCGACCCGTCCCGGGTTTCGGGCGAAGCCGAGGCCGGCGTGGCCGCCATCCAGAACGTGGTGACCGAGGTGCGCCGGTTCCGCTCCGACCAGGGTGTCAAGCCGTCGGTGCGGGTGCCGGCCCGCCTGGTCGGCCTGTCCGGGGGCGAGGCCGAGGTCCGGTGGCTGTTACGGCTGGACGAGCCGGGCGACGGTTTCGCGCCGACCGCGTCGCTCACCCTGGGCAGCGGCGTCACGGTCGAGCTGGATCTGTCCGGCACGATCGACGTGGCCGCCGAACGGGCCCGGCTGAGCAAGGACCTGGCCGCCGCGCAGAAGGAGCGCGACGCCAACACGGCCAAGCTCGGCAACGCGGCGTTCGTCGCGAAGGCGCCGGCGGCTGTGGTCGACAAGCACCGGGCCCGGCTCGCGGCGGCCGAGGCCGACATCGCCCGTATCGAGGCGGCCGTGGCGGCCTTGCCGGCATCGGCGGCGCGGCCGTGACCGAGTTCGTCGTGCAGGACGACAGCGCGGCCCGGATGGCCTCGGCGGCGACCAAGTTCGCGTTCACCCGGCCCCGCTCGATGGTGACCCTGGCTTTGACCGTGCTGGCCGTCATCCTGATCGGCGGGATGACCCAGCACGGGCGGGGCTTCGTGGTCGGCGCGGTGATCGGGGTGCTGCTCGTGCCGTTCCTGTACCTCGTTCAGCGCCGGCAGGTGCGTCGGGCGCTGGCCGGGCGCGGGTTTCGTCCGGGCACGACCATCACCACCGACTTCGACGACGACGGTTTCACGGTCACGACGCCCACCGGGTCGGCGCGGCACGCGTACGGCGACATCGGCCGGGTGGCCGTCTACGGCGACGCCGTGGCGATGTGGCTGCGCGCCCCGCGCTACGTCGTGGTCCTGCCGCGGCAACTCGTCGCGGATCTGGACCGATTGCGCGCGGTCTCCGCCGCCCGCTCCGGGTAGCGCAGCGGCCCACTCCCGACTTTGCCCCGCGAAAGCACGCTGGACCGGTCGCGCAACGTGCTTTCGCGGGGCAAAGTCGGCGGAATCGAGGCTGGGGCGGCGCCGTCGGTTCATAGACTCCGCGGCATGGTGACGGTGCGTGCCGCGGTGGAGGCTGACGTCGAGGCGATCCGCGAGGTCGGCCACCAGACCTGGCCGCCCACCTACGGGCCGATCGCCGGCGACGACTACGTAGCTAAAGGACTGGCGCAGTGGTGGTCGGCCGACGCGGTACTCGAGTCGGTGCGCGGCGGCGGGGTGCTCGTCGCCGAGGCCGACGGCGAGATCGTCGGCATGGCCTCGTTCAGCCAGCTGGACGGACAGCCGTACCTGTGGAAGCTGTACGTCCGGCCCGACCGGCAGGGCCTCGGCGCGGGATCGGCGTTGCTGACGGCCGTGCTCGACGCGCTGCCGGCCGGCTCGACCCGGCTCGGGCTGGACTACGTCGACGGCAACGACTCGGCCAACGCGTTCTACCGGGCGAAGGGTTTCGTGCCGATCGGCCGCAAGCCATCGCCCCTGGCCGACGGCCCGGACGAGATCTTGATGGAGCTGCGCCTGCCCGCCTGACGCGGCGTCCGTAGACTCGTTCGGCGTGGCAGTAACCGAGGCGCAACGCTACGCAGACTTGCTGCGCATGGCCGAGCTCGACATCACCGCCCGGTGGGGCGAGGGCCGGATGAATCCGAGCAAGGAGCGCATCGAGGCACTCGTCGAGCTCCTGGGCGATCCGCAGCGCAGCTACCGCTCGATCCACCTGACCGGCACGAACGGCAAGACCAGCACCGCCCGGATGATCGACGAGCTGATTCGCGGATTCGGGCTGCGCACCGGCCGGTTCACCAGCCCGCATCTGACGCAGATCACCGAGCGCATCGTCGTCGACGGCGAACCGGTCAGCCCCCGCACGTTCGTCGACGCGTATCGCGAGCTGGTGCCGTTCCTCGAGCTCGTCGACGGGCAGTTCGACGTCAAGCTGAGCTTCTTCGAGGTGATCGTGGCGCTGGCGTACGCGATCTTCGCCGACGCGCCGGTCGACGTCGCCGTGGTCGAGGTGGGACTCGGCGGCATCTGGGACGCCACCAACGTCATCGACGCCGAGGTCGCCGTGGTGACCCCGATCGACCTCGACCATACGCAGCTGCTGGGCAACACGGTCGCCGAGATCGCCGCCGAGAAGGCCGGGATCATCAAGCCCGGAGCCACCGCCATCCTGGCCGCCCAGGCCGACGAGGCGGTGGCACCGCTGCTGCGACGCGTCGCCGAGGTCGAGGCCACCGTCGCCCGTGAAGATTCCGAGTTCGGCGTCACCGACCGGCGGATCGCCGTCGGCGGGCAGGTGCTGACCCTGCAGGGCCTGGGCGGCACGTACGACGAGGTGTTCCTGCCGCTGCACGGGGAGTTCCAGGCGCAGAACGCCGTGCTGGCGCTGGCCGCCGTCGAGGCGTTCTTCGGTGCGGGCGCCGCGTCCGGACCGCTCGACGCCGACACGGTCCGCAACGTGTTCGCGTCGGTGCGCTCGCCGGGCCGGCTCGAGGTGGTGCGGGTCGCGCCGAGCGTGATCGTCGACGCCGCGCACAACCCGCACGGCATGCGCGCCACCGTGCGCACCCTCGGCGACGAGTTCGACTTCCGCCGCTTGGTCGGGGTGGTCAGCGTGCTGGGCGACAAGGACGCCACCGCGATGCTGCAGGTGCTCGAGCCGGTGCTCGACGAGATCGTGATCACGCAGAACTCGTCGCTGCGCGCCCGCCCGGTCGACGAGCTGGCCGCGACGGCCGTATCGGTGTTCGGTCCGGATCGCGTCACCGTCGAGCCGCGGCTGGACGACGCGATCGAGACGGCGGTCGGGCTGGCCGAGCAGAGCGCGGACGGTGTGCTGGCCGGGTCCGGGGTGCTGATCACCGGTTCGGTGATCACCGCCGGTGAGGCCCGCACCCTGCTCGGAGCCTCGACGTGACCGACGACATCGATCCCGATACGGCTGAACCGCCGGAGCTGACCGACGAGCAGCTCGAACAGCGACGGGTCAGCAGCAACCGGGCCACCCGTCGCGGGCTGGCCGCCGTGCTGTGCCTCGAGGCGTTCGCGGTGCTGCTCGTGCCGCGGGCCATCGCGCAGACGACCGGGCTCGGCGGTCTCAAGACCGGCTTGCTCGTCGGGTTCGCCGTGCTGCTCGTCGCCGCGAGCGCGCTACTGCGCCGGCCCTGGGGCATCGGCCTGGGCACGGTGCTGCACGTGCCGCTCATCCTGATCGGGGTCTGGGCGCACGCGTTCTTCGTCGTCGGCGCACTGTTCGCCGGCGTGTGGCTCTACCTGCTGAACCTGCGGCACGAGCTGGCCGGCACCCCCGGCGGCGTCCGCATGCTCGTCTCCTGACGCGGTCGATACGCTGCCCGGATGACCGAGACGACGCCCGAGCGCACCCTCATCCTGATCAAGCCCGATGGGGTGGCCCGTGGCCTGTCCGGTGAGGTGATCCGGCGCGTCGAGGCGAAGGGCTACCGCCTGGTGGCGGTGGACCTGCGCGTGCCGACGCCCGACCTGCTCGCCGAGCACTACGCCGAGCACTTGGGCAAGCCGTTCTACGAGCCGCTGGTGCAGTTCATGTCGTCCGGGCCGGTGATCGCCGTGGTCGCCGAGGGGCAGCGGGTGATCGAGGGATTCCGCTCGCTGGCCGGGGCCACCGAGCCGACCGCCGCCGCGCCGGGCACGATCCGCGGTGACCTGGGTCGCGACTGGGGACTGCCCGTCGTGCAGAACATCGTCCACGGCTCGGACTCGCCCGAGTCGGCCGAGCGCGAGATCAAACTCTGGTTCCCCACCCTGCGTTGACGGTCCGCAGCGGCGCTGACACGAACCGCTAAACAGTGGCATGCTGCTTCGGCCGGTTTCCCCCAGACCGAGGAGGCGTTCATGCGCCGCATCCCCATCGTCGTGTTGGCTGCCGCCGCGGCATCGATCGTCGTCGCCGCGCCGGCCCTCGCCGATACGTCCCTGACCGTCTTGCATCTCGGCCGGATCGACCAGCAAGACATCGCTCCGCAGCCGGGCTCGGAGCCGGACACGCTCGTCGAGCCCGACATCGAAGTGTCACCCACGAACCCGAACTGGGCGGTGGCCGCTGCGCACGACGGCCGCTACCCGGACGGCGGAGCCGTCGACATCTCCTACGCGTGGACGCACGACGGCGGCAAGACATGGCGCCACGCTCCGGTGCCGGGCATCACCAAGGCGGCCGGTGGGATCTGGGACCGCGCATCCGACCCGGTCGTCGCGTGGGGTCCCGACGGCAGCGTGTATCTGTCGATACTGCCGGTGAGCGTCGACTGTCCGAGCGGTGTCACCGTGTCGCGCTCCACCGACGGCGGCAAGACCTTCGGGCCGCCGGTGCTCGTGCACTACAGCGACACGTGCAACTACTCCGACGACAAGAACTGGTTGGTGATCGACAACTCGCCGGCCAGCCCGCACTACGGCCGGCTGTATCAGTTCTGGACGCCGTTCATCTCCGACGACGCCGGCAACACGACCGGGTTCCCGCAGGCCCTGCGCTGGTCCGACGACAAGGGCAGGCACTGGAGCGACACGACCTACGTCACCCCGACGAACATCGGCACGCAGGACTCGCAGCCGATGATCCAGCCCGACGGAACGATCACCGACGCCTACCTCGACTACGGCACCGACCTCGAAGGACGCGAGGGGCCGGAGGGCAACGTGGGGCACCACCACGGCGAGGGCGAGGCCACCACGCAGGCCGCGGCCGAGCCCGCCGACAACTGGGCGGCGCGCACGTCACACGACGGCGGCAAGACGTGGAGCTCCGAGGTACTGATCACCAACGACGCCGGCGAGGGCCCGGACGGCATCCGATGCTGCCTGCCTTCGGCGACCGCCGACCCAGTGACCGGCCGGCTGTTCACCGCGTGGGATTCGGCCACCCCCGACCAGGTCAAGCTGTCCGAGTCGTTCGACGGGCGACACTGGTCACGTCCGATCCTGGTCAGCCGCAGCGACAAGGCCGGCCTGGATCGGGTCAACGTCGACGTGGCCGCCTACCGGGGCCAGGTATTCGTCTCGTACGGCACGCGCGACACCACCGTCGACAACGGCCGGTACGTGCAGCAACAGCTGTCGGTGTCACGCGATGGCGCACACTTCGCCGCACCGATCTCGCTCGGTCCGCTGTCGGACCTGAACTACGCGGCCGAGGCGGGCGGCAAGTTCCCCGGCGACTACGCGGGCAGCTCGACGAGCCAGGGCCGGCTGTACGTCGCATGGTGCCGGTCGTCCGCGCCGGCCGATCCGACCGCGACGTACCACCAGACCCTGTACGCCGCGGTGATCCGCCCGTAGGGGCGAGCTGGTCGCGAGGCGGTGCTCCTACGCTGGCGAGCATGGGAGCACCTCTCGACTGGAGCATCGGCCACTACGAGGACACGGCGGCCCAGTTGCTGCCGGCGAGCGTCGCGCTCGTCGCGGCGGCGGCGCTGCAGCCGGGTGAGCGGGTGGTCGACGTCGGCTGCGGCACCGGCAACGCCACGCTGCTGGCCGCCCGGGCCGGCGCGCGCGTGACCGGCGTCGACCCGGCGACCCGGCTGCTCGACGTCGCCCGAACCGCCGCGGCCGCCGCGGGACTCGACGCGACGTTCGTGGCCGGCGAGGCCGCGACCATCCCGCTGGACGACGCCAGCGCCGACGCCGTGCTGTCGGTGTTCGGGGTGATCTTCGCCCCGGACGCCGAGGCAGCGGCCGCCGAGCTGGCCCGGGTACGCGCACCGTCCGGGCGCATCGTGCTGAGCGCCTGGGACCCGGACGGCGCGATCGTGCGGATGACCGGCGTAGCGGCCGACGCGGTTCGCGAGGCGGTCGGTG
>DASXYE010000303.1:0-8702 GCA_036502695.1 Jatrophihabitantaceae bacterium | reverse complement strand
GCTAGCCGTATTCGGACGTAGTCGCCTGGTCCGGATACGGCCAGACCGGAGCCGCTGCAGCCGCGAGGCTGGACCGCGTCAAACCATCACTCAGGAGGATTTCCGATGCTGTACAAGGTGTTTCCCATCAAGCTCCAGCCCGGCAAGCAGGCCGAGGCCGAGGCGATCGTTGCCGAGTTCGCGCCGAAGGGTCCCGAGCAGGAGCCGGGCACGGTGTCGTTCCGCGTCTACCGCGATCCGGCCAACGCCGACTACCTGCTGTTCGTCGAGCACTTCGCCGACCAGGCCGCCTACGACGCGCACACCGGCTCGGCCGCCTATAAGGAGCTGATCGCCGGCCGGTTCGCCGGCATCATCGTCGAGTTCGTCGAGCTCAACCACGAACTCGTCGCATCGGTGCCCGCCTGATCACGCTCCGCCCGATCCGAGTTGTCCGCGCTTCCCGTCGTCATGGCGTCGCGAAGCGCGGACAACTCGTGTGGATCAGGTCAACCGCACCGACAACGTCTCACCGGCCGTCACCGTCACCGGACGGGTCAGCGTCAACTCGACCCGGTCGCCGGTGACGCGCAGCGTCGGACGGACCTCGCGGTGCCCGATCCGGACGACCGCCCGGCTCGGCCGGAACGCCGTCTCCAGCGCCAGCGTCGACACCCGCAGCTGCCCGTACCGCAGCTCGATGTCGGCCGTCTGCGAGTGGTGATGGCGCTGCTGCCGGAACAGCCCCCAGCCTGACGCCGCCGTGAAGGCCGCCGCGAAATCGTCCGGCGACAACCGCGGCGCGAACCCGATGTGCCCGGCCGGACCGTGGTGTTCGAACCCGCAGGCGCCGAGGAACACGCCGTACCCGGCCATCGCCCGGGCGTAGTGCTCGCCGCACTCGATCTCGTTGTACGGGTTGCGCTTGGCGGCGGCGTAGCGGTCGTGCACCGCGCGGGTGACGATCAGCCCTTCCTCGACGACGTCGTCGTACATCATCTGGGTGGCGAGCTGGTATTCCTGCCCGGTCCAGTTCTCGTTGAAGTAGATCGCCGCCCAGGACGGCGGACTGCCCGCCGCGGTCGCGGCTCCGCAGTGCGGCCAGGTCGTCATCAACACGGCCGGCTCGTGCGCCTCGGCGTAGATGCGCGCACCGGGGATGTCGGTGTTGCGGGCGCGATAGTCCGCCGGGTCGGGCGCGAAGTTGTAGCGGTAGATGTTCTGCAGAGCGGTACGACTCTGTTCGAGATCGAAGACCCGCGGCAGACCGACCTGGGCCGCCAGCGCCTGCCCGAACATCTGGTCGATGTGGCAGCCGGTGTTGGAGTTGATGACACCGGTGTGCGCCGGGTCGAGCTTTTGGATGAAGTACTCCCCCGTCCACAGCTCGGTGGACAGCAGCTGCGTGCCCCGGTCGGCAACGCGCTGGCAGGTCTGCGCGAACGCGGAATCCCCGACCTCGTCGGCCATCTGCGCACCGGCCCGTAGCGCGGCGACGTACATGCCGGAGATCCACGCGATCTCGCCGTACCACGTCTGGTCCAACGTGTTGGGCTGCGGACCGTCGATGATGCCGTCGGCGCCGGTGTCGTGGCTCATCAGGAACTGCAGGGCCAGCTTCGTCCGCGCCCAGTTCCGTTGCAGGAACGCGTCGTCCGGCGCCAGCTGGTGTTCGCGGTAGATGCGCAGCACCGTGCCGCATTCGCCGTCGGTGGCCCAGGTCGTGTCGGCCTCGGCCCGGAAGCCCATCTGCCCGGTGTCGGCGTGGAAGCCGATGTCGAGGTCGACGCGCTCGCGAGTGTCGCGCTCCAGGTTCGGGAACAGCCGGGCGACGGATTGCGCGTAGTTCCACACGTGCTCGCAGGTACCGGCGCAGCAGTACACGCCTTCCCAACCGTAGAAGCGCCCGTTGTCGAACTGGTAGCACGTGGACGTCGCGATGGTGGACGCCGTGGCGAACGTCCGCTCCAGGAACCAGTGCGGCAACGTCGAGTCGTCGTACCAGGTACGCGTCCACAACCGGGTCTGGTGTTCGAGCCGCGGCAGGTCCGCCGCCGTCTTTGTCACGACGTCGCGCGCGGACGAGTAGCGCGGCGCGTAGTGCCGGCGCAGCGTGTCGATGTCGGTGAGGAACGACAGCGAGTTGCGGTCCGGGGTCGGGAAGTACCACCCGATCAGGAACCGAACCTCGGCGGACGCACCCGGACGCAGCCGGACCGGGACGCGCACCGTGCCGTCCTGAACTACAGCGTGGCTGTCGAGGGCAGCCAGCGCGAACGTGCCGAACTCGGGCAGGTCGGCCAGCGGCGTCTCGTCCATACCTCGGTCGGAGAACACGATCGAGTCGACGTTGACGTGGCCCCAGCCGACCGTGTTGTTGTCGACGATCTGGACGGTGGCCTGCTTGCCCTGGTACGCCGACAGGTCTACGCCCTGCGGGGTCATCGGCTCGACGCTCGCACCGGTGAACGACGCGACGACCTTCCCGTCCACGAGCACGTTCAGGCAGGTCTCACCGGGGTGATTGCCCCCGCCGACCCGGGCGATCAGGTAGCGCCGCGAAACGGTGAACGGCTGGCTGGTCAGCGTGCCGGTGGACGAGTCGGGGTCGCTCGGCACGCCGCGGTAGTTGTAGGACGTGACGAAGCGCTGGCCGATCGCGTTGAAGCCGCCGAACCGCTTCATGCCGTCGGGCACCTCGTCGACGGTGACCGGGCCGGCGCCGAACGCGTTGCCCTGCACCGTCCAGCCGTCATAGGTGGTGCGCTCGAAGTTCTCGAAGACGATGTCCGGACGGTTGGTGAACAGGATCCGGTCGACACTGACGTGCCCCCAGGCGCCGGTGGCCGAGTCGACGATCTCGATGGTGGCCGTCTGGCCCCGATGCGCGCGCAGGTCGAACACGACCGGCGCGAGCGGCTCGGTGTCGGTACCCGTCGCGGTGGCCACGACCGTGCCGTCGACGACGACGTTCACGCAGGTCTGGCCCGGGTGGTTGCCGCCACTGACCCGCGTCTCGATGTAGTCGTGCGTCACGGTGAACGCCGCGCTCATGAGCTTGCCGGTTGGCCCGTCCGGGTCCGCGGCGGCGTCCCGGAACGCATACGACGTGACCAACCGTCCATTGTGGACGTTCAGGTCGCCGAACCGCTTCACCAGCGCGGGCAGCGCCGTCACCCGGACCGGGCCGGCGCCGAACGCCGTGCCCTCGACCGTCCAACCGGTGTAGTCGTCGTGATGCCAATCCTCGAAGATCACGTCGTCCGTCGAACCGGTGGCGTCGGCCGCGGCGAACTGCACGCCCCGGGCGTGCCGATCCGCGAACGCCGTCGCGCTGAACGCGATCGGCCGCGTTCCTCGCGCCCGCAGGCAGACCGGGTTCTCGCTCGTGCCGACCACCTCGGCCGACACGGTGCGGTGCGACGTGTTGCGCAGTGTGTAGACCATGACCGTCGCCGGAATGGTGGAATCCGACGTGGCCAGCGGCACGAACGGTGAGAACGCCTCGAGCGTGACCTCGACCGGATGCGCATCGGCCCGGTAGTGCACCGTGCCGATCGGGTACTGGCCGGTGAACCGGACGTCGTCGAACCCGTCCGCGTCCAGGGTCCGATCGCCGTACCCCTCCGTACGGAGGGTGAATCCCTGGTGGAACGGCGCGGACGGTACCGGCGGGTTGGCGTAGGCCGTGTCGCTCGTGCTGGCCGCCGGCTCGTTGAGGATGTCCCACCGCCACAGCCGGCCGTCGCCGCCGAGGTACAGCTCGCCGCAGCAGCCACCGCCGACCGGCATGCCGATGTAGCCCAGCGCGTCGCCCTGGCTGACGGTGGGCGCACCCCGGTGGTACAGCGACGCGATCCACTCGCGCGTCAGGCCCTTGTCGGCCGGCACGAGCACGACGCAGTCCTCCGGCACGCCGAGCGCGCGGGCCGCCTCGGCCCGGCTGCTCAGCAGCGTGGCCGCGGTGGCCACACCGGCGGCACCGCTCAGCGCCAGGAAGCCGCGCCGGCTCAGCGAGATCGGCTGGGGGCGGCAGCAGTCGTCGTCAGGACAGCACGCAGTCATGAACTCACATCCGATGGACGGGAACGGGGAATCCGGGCTGGAACACCTGCCCGGAACGGGGGCCGCTACGGGCCGCCACCTGCTCGTCGGCGGCGGCGATCGAGCGGTCGAGCAGAGACGTCAGTTCGTGCGGGGCGACCTGCACGCGCGCGTTGATGGTCACGGTGCCCTCCTGCGCCGGCCCGAGCTGGCGGTGGTCGTACGTCGGCGCGCCTGCCCCGGTCAGGCTGGCCTTCGTCACGCCGTCCGGCGTCTCGACGAGCACCTTGACGTGCCCGACCCGCGCACCGGCCTGGCCCATCCCGGTCAGCAACCGCTCGACCCAGGCGACCGGGGCCAGCGCCGCCTCGCTGCGCAGCTGGAACGTCTGGTTGGCCCAGGCCAGCTCGGCCTCGGCGGCGCCGTAGCGGTCGTAGTCGACCGCGAACGCGCGCCGCCCGCCGAGTCCGGCGTCGGCACCGGCACCGGCACCGGCGCCGGCCCAGGTCCGCAGCAGCCCGTCCAGACCGTCCCCGGTCGCGGCGCTCATCGCGTGGATCCGCGCGCCCGGGAACCGCTCCCCCAGCTCGGCGCGCAGCTGCTCGACCTCGACCAGCGGCAGTGTGTCCACCTTGTTGATCACGATCGAGTCGGCCTCGTCGAGCTGATGCCGGTACAGGTAGGCGAGATCCGGCTCGTCGGCGAGCGGCAGCCAGTTCCGGCTCAATACCGCGTACCGCGCCGGGTCGACCAGCACGGTCAGCGGCGCCACCTCCAGGTCGTCCCCGTAGAAGTGCCGCAGTGGCCGGATCACGGTCGACTGCAGGTCGGTGCAGCTGCCCACGGCCTCGGCCAGCACGACGGTCGTCCCGGGCGCGACCTGGGTGATCGTCGACGCCAGGTCGTCGAAGCGACAGCAGAAGCAGCCACCGGTCACCTCGGCGGTGGCCGCCGGTGCGGCCAACTCGGCCAACCGGCTGTCGACCAGATCGGTGCCCTGGTCGTTCGTGATGACGGCAACCCGTTCGCCGGACGCCTCGAGCCGGCGCGCCGCGGCCAGCAACGTCGTCGTCTTGCCGGCCCCGAGAAACCCGCCAACCATGACGATTCGCATGAGTGATCGACCTCCGACGCGCACGTAGCGGGGGTGAGAAATCGATTTCAGAGCCGGCTGACGTAAACCATAGGTTTTGCCGCGATCGGCTGTCAAGGCTGCGACGATTCGCCGTGAGACCAGTCGGACTCGAGTCGTCCCACCCTCGCCGCGGCATGACCCGGCGAGGGTGGGACAACTCGAGAGGGGCGGCGGGCTGCCCGATCGGGAAACGATCGCCGTCGGAAGCAACCTGAAGGGGCCCGTGCGCGACTGACTAACGTGCAGCCTTGTGTCCGGCGGCGGGCCGTCCGGCAAATCGGTTTCGAGAGGACCCATTCACAGATGAAGTTCACCCCGCGGCGGCTCATCGTCGTACCGGTCGCGGCGCTGGCGCTGCTCGCTGGCTGCTCGAGCGGTCATTCGAGCTCTTCCGGGCCATCCACTACGCCACCGGCGAGGACCTCGAGCAGCCCGCCGGCCAGCGCGTCGTCGTCCACCACGGCGCCGCCGACGAAGCCCAGCACGACGCCCAGCACCGGCCCGGCGAAGGCGGCGGCCAACTCGCAGCCGGTACACATCCAGCTGAAGTTCGCCGACGGCCAGACGTTCGGCGTCGGGATACCCGTCATCGCGATGTTCTCGCAGGAGGTCGTGGATGCGACCGCGCTGCAGAAGGCGACCACGGTGACGATCAACGGGCAGAAGCAGACCGGCGGCCGCTGGTACTTCGAGCCGCTCAGCGGCCACGACGGCTACCCCATCGAGGGCGACTACCGGCTGCGGGACCCCTGGCCGGCCCACTCGCGCATCTTCGTCGACATCCCGGCGAAGGGGCTGTCGGCCGGACCCGGCCTCGGGTTCGACGACAGCCTCACGTCGAGTTTCTCGACCGGCGCGTCGCACATCCTCACCGTCAGCAATGCCAAGCACACGCTGACCCTCGACGTCGACGGCAAGGTCAAGGCGCACTACCCCGTCTCGCTGGGTGCAACGAACACGCCGACGGCGCGCGGCATCAAGGTGGTCATGGAGAAGGGCCTGGACATCCGGATGACCGGCCCCGGCTACGACGACCCGCACGTGAAGTTCACCCAGCGGCTGACCTACGGCGGCGAGTACCTGCACGCGGCGCCCTGGAACTGCACGAGTGGCCCGGGCTGTGCGGGCCCGGGCAACAACATCGGCAGCGCCAACTCGTCCAACGGCTGCACCAACCTGATTCCCGGGGACGCCGAGACCCTGTACAACACCCTCTTGATCGGCGACATCGTGAAGTACCCGGACGCGGACGGTCCGCTGATGACGATGGGCGCCGGCTACGGCGACTGGAACGTGCCGTGGTCGCAGTGGCTCACCGGCGGCGACGTCCACAAGATCTGACCGGTTTTGGCCGCCCAGGCATGTATTTGATGCCGGGCGGCCAAAACCGTGCTGAGCCGAGAGGTCCGGCCCGGTGCGTCGCCTCGCGGCGGTTGGCACACCGCGGCTTCAGCCGAACGATCGTCCGCGGTGGCGGAGATATTTTGGAACCCGGGGACAGCACCGAGCCGGACAGTCAGCCTAACGACCCGACCACCCTGGTTATTTCCGCACCACCCCGGCCGGGCGCTCCGCTCCGGTGCGCCCCGGTCAGCCCCGGTCAGCTCTTGATGATCGGATTGCCGAGCGGGATCTCGGGACCGCCGGTGATCGCCGAGCCGACGCTGTAGTAGATGTACACCCCGATCGCCGCGAAGAGCAGCACGACCACGCCGCCGGCCTTCAGCATGTTGGGCGAGGCGTTGATGGTGCCGATCAGCACGAAGATCAGGGCCAGCACCACCAGGGCGAACACCGCGGTGAACGCCAGCGGCAACCGCAGCGTCGAGATCGTGAGCATGCTCATGATGACGATCCAGGTGATCAGGAACAGGCCCTGGGTGTGCACGACGTCGCCGGCCGCGATGGCGAACCAGTTGTGCAGCAAGCCCAACACCAACGCGGCGTAACTGAGCCAGAACGTCCCGAAGATGCCGGAGACGCTGGCTACGGCGCTCTGCCCGACGGCGAGGGCCCAGACCGTGGCGATCATGAGGCCGAGGCCTGTGGCGGCGGCGATGATCGCCAGCGGAGCACCGACCCCGGCCGAGGACACGTACCCGAGGAGGGTCAGTCCCAGGGCAACCGAGCCCGCGACGAACACGGGGATGCCGAGGGCAAGGGGATTTCCGGCGAAGAACGCATTCTCGGCCGGAGCAGCGGCCGGCGCCGCCGCGGCGCGGGGGTCCAGACCCACTTGGTCGGGGGTCATGCTTCCAGCGGTCATGATGTCTCCTCCTTGGTGGGCCGGTCAGCCCGAGAAGTGCGTGTAGGACGCGCCCGCAGCGACGACGGCGCAGCACGCGTAAATCCAGCGAACGTGGAGTTGCCACCAGGCGATGCGCCGCCGCAGACGCTCCGGCAGCACGTTCAGGTCGGCACGCGGGACGGCGGCCAGCGCGAGCCACATCGTTGCCGCGACCACGACGGCGATCGCGAGCAGGCCAATGGCAGGAGTCACGGCGTCACCCCAATATGTGTGTGAGGACAAAGACGTTCAGGGCGATGACCACGGCGGTGGCCACCCCGCCGATCACCGACGTCCAGACCCGGTTGGCGAAGGTGCCCATCACCGAACGGCGCGCGGTGAAGATCAGCAGCGGGACCAGCGCGAACGGCAGCCCGAACGCGAGCGTGACCTGGCTGAGCACCAACGCCTGGGTGGTGTCGGTGACCAGGCCGAGGATGAGCAACGCCGGGACGGCCGACACCAGCCGGCGCAGCCAGACACTGCTCGACCGATGCAGGAAGTCCTGCATGATCATCTGCCCGCTGTACAGGCCGGCACACGCCGAGGCCAGCCCGGACGCCAGCAGGGCGACCGCGAACACCATGGCGAAGCCGCCGCCGGCCCGCCCGAGCGCGGTGTGCACGGCAGTGAGCGAATCGCCCGCGCCGACCGGCAACTGCGTGGCCACCAGCAGCATCATCGAGTTGACGGCCCCGGCCACCGTCATGGCCACGATGACGTCCCGGCGCAGAAAGCGCAGCATGGCTGGAGTTCGTAGAGCGACCGTGCCGTCGCGCAGGCCGCCCACCAGCGACGAGTGCAGGAAGATCGCGTGCGGCATGACGGTCGCACCGACGATGCCGCAGGCGAGCAGGGCGCTCTGGCTGCCCTGGAAGCCGGGCAAGAGACCGGATGCGGCACCGTGCGGGTCGAACGGCGAGCGCAGCATCAGGTACCCGAACGCCACGGTGACCGTGAACAGCAACGCGATCACCACGATCGGGAAGACGTCTCGACCCCGCAGGCGCAAGCGCAGGATCAGCATCGTCGCCGCCGCGATGATCAGCCCACCGGACAGCGGCGAGATGCCGAACAGCAGGTGCAGCGCGACAGCGCCGCCCACGAACTCCGCCAGGTCGGTCATGATCACGACGACCTCGGCCACCAACCACAACCCGATGCGCACCGGCGTCCCGAAGTGCGCCCGGCACACCGCGGCCAGGCTCACCCCGGTGGCGGCGCCGAGCTTGGCCGACAGGTACTGCACGAGCGTGG